>JAKITD010000006.1 GCA_021648265.1 Flavobacteriaceae bacterium
CCGACTTCAACAAAGAAAGATTGGACACATTAAAAAAATTATATCCTGATTTGTTTGCCAACGAAGGAAAAGTAAACATTCGTGAAATAGCCAAATTAATGGATTATGCAAGTGTAAACGAAACCGAACGTTACGAGTTTAGATGGTTTGGAAAAAGCAATGCCAAAAGAGAAGCCTTTACCCCTACTGATGCTACGCTTGTGTATGATGAAACAAGAAGTGTAAACCCTACCGAAAGCGAAAACCTGATTATTGAAGGTGAAAATTTAGCGGTATTGAAATTACTAAGCAATAGCTATCGTGAGCAAGTAAAGTGTATTTACATTGACCCGCCTTACAACACAGGAAAAGACTTTGTGTATTCTGATAGCTGGAAACAAGATAAAGCCCAATATTGGGAAGATGCAGGGATGACCGAAAATGGTTATAAAATAGACAGCAATGCTGAAACTGATGGACGATTTCATAGTAATTGGCTGAATATGATGTACAGCCGATTACTAATTGCAAGACAATTACTTAAAGAAGATGGGGTGATTTTTATCTCCATTGATGATAATGAAGTACACCATTTAAGAAAATTATGTGATGATGTTTTTGGGGAGGAAAATTTTATGGCACAATTCTCATGGCGAACTGATGGCAATTTTGATAATCAAGCAAAATTCAAAAATGTTCATGAATATATTTTAGTGTATGCAAAAATTTCAGAAATGTTCCCTGCACCTCCTGTTGTTGATCCAAGTACTCCAGAAGATAGTAAGTTATTTCTTGATGAAATTCGGAATACTATTGTTAAAAATGGTCCAAAAAACCCAATTAGCGAAATAACATTACCAATTGGATTTCCTTCAGCAATAAGGGATGGTTCTATTCAGAAAAGAACTGAATCATGGCCACATTATAATATTGATGCAATAATTAAGAGTGGCAAGCTCACCAATGAAGTTATCATAAAAAGTGGATGGAGTTCGAAAGAATTGTTAGAAAAATTCATTGAAAAAAATTGTATAGCAATATTAGATTCTAAAGGACAGGAAACAACCTTTGTTATATCAAATTCAGGAGCAATAGAAACCGTTAAAAATAGAACTTCTGAACAAAGCCATGTAATTACTGTATTGAATGGATTAGGTGGTCCTCAAAAAGCTTCTGGCATATTGGAAAGTATGGGGATTGTTTTTGACGGATATCCTAAACCCGTTGATCTTATAAAATATCTCGCTAAAATGAATACAATTAACGAGAATGATATTTTTCTCGATTTCTTCTCAGGATCTGGAACAACAGGACAAGCAATTACGGAACTCAACCAAGAAGATGGTGGTAACAGGAAATACATTTTAGTACAATTACCAGAACAAACAGACGAAAAAAGTGAAGCCTACAAAGCAGGTTACAAAAAAATAAGCGACATCACTATTGAGCGTAACAAACGAGTAATTGATAAAATACAAAAAGAGCTAAAAGAAAAAGAAGAAAAGAAGAAGGGCGAAATTCCTTTTGATATTGCGGCAGAAGAATCTGTGCAATACGGCAAGTCGAAAAAGACTGGTCTTGGATTTAAAGTATTCAAACTGCAAAAATCTAACTTCCCAAGAGTAGAATTTGCTCCAGACCCTGAAAAAACAGAAGAAGAAAATATTGAATTGCTCAAAAAGTACATCAAATATAAAGAAGCTCAATTGGTTTCTGCTTTTAATAAAGATGAGTTGATAACCGAAATACTAATCAAAAACGGTTTTAAGCTCAATTACACCTTAACCAAACAAGAGGAATTCAAGAAAAATGAAATTCTGTTTGCTACAGATGGAGACAAAGAAACGCTAATCTGTTTAGATGTAATTATTGCAGACGAAACAGTAGAGCATTTCAAAACAAATACAGACCAAAAATTAATTGTGTTGGAACGTGCCTTAGACACCACCAAAAAATGGAATCTAAAACACGCTATGGGCGATAAGTTTAATGCTTTTTAGAATGAGTTTCCCGCAGATTTCGCAGATGAACGCAGAAAAAGAAAGAATAAAGCATCAGTGAACATCAGCGGGAGAAAAAAAACACAATGACAGAAAACGATATATCATACAAAATAAGAGGAGCAATATTTAATATTTATAATGCGTTAGGTCCAGGTTTGTTAGAATCTGTCTATGTAGCTGCCTTTATGTTTGAACTAAAAAAAGAAGGGCTAAAAGTTAGAAAAGAAGTCCCTGTACCTGTTTATTATGAAGGAGAAAAGTTAGAGGTTGGTTTTAGACTGGATTTGTTGGTTGAAAATAAAGTGATAATTGAAGTGAAATCAGTAGAGAATTTAGCTGAAGTACATCATAAACAAGTATTAACTTATTTAAAACTCACGAAACTAAAATTAGCCATATTGGTGAACTTCAATGTGGATGATATCAAATCTGGGATATTTAGAAAAGTAAACGGACTATAAAAATCAGCGAATATCTGCGTAATCTGCGGGAGAAAAAATGAAAGTATGCAAATACCATTAAACGAATTTGAGCAACTCATTGATGAAAAAATCCTAAAAAGAGGTTTATCCTATTTTAAAGGTGGAGCAATAGCAGATTTTTCGGAAATTTCAACTGGAGAACCCGCCTGCCGGACGGGCAGGTATGAAGCCATTGTTTCGGGTACGGAAGAATACACGGTTCAATTAGAAATCAGTAACAATACAATAACTGAGCATAATTGCGATTGCCCTTACGATATGGGACCTGTTTGCAAACACGTAGTTGCAGTAATTTTTCATTTACAACAAGATGAATTAGAACTAAATCTGCCAAATATTTCTAAACCAAGAAAGAAAAAAACAAAATCCGTTTCTCAACAAGTAAAAGAATTACTAAATGCTATTTCACATAACGAATTGATAGACTTTGTACAGGAGAACAGCAAAAAAGACAAAAAATTTAGAAATTACTTTTTAGCATCCTTTGGGCATTTAAGTCAAAACCAATCGAAAGAATTTTATCAAAAACAAATTCATTCCATTTTACAAACCGCGGCAGGAAGAGATGGTTGGATAGGTTGGTCGGATATGAAATATGTGGTAAACACCACAGAGCCATTTTTAGAAAATGCTGAAAAATATTTAGCCAATAACAATTTTGAAAATGTATTTTTCATAAGCACAGCCTTATTGGAAGAAATGACAGAAGCGTTTCAATATGGAGACGATAGCAATGGTGATTTAGGTTATTTTATTGAATCGGCTATGGAATTACTTTCAAAATTAGCTCAAGAAAAACTTCCTAAAATATTGAAAGAAGAGATATTTGAATATTGTATTTCCTCCTTTAATCAAAAATTATTTGAGGGTTGGGATTGGCATTTAGGGATGTTACATATTGCTTGTGAGTTAACTGAAAAAGAAAGTGATGCAGATATAATACTTAGTTGTTTGGACACCATTAACATTAACGGAGAGTATGAACGAGAACGAGCTCAATCCTTTAAATTAGATTTGTTGAGAAAATTTAAAAATGAAAAAGAAGTAGAAAAGTACATCAATAAACATATATCAAATTCATCTATCAGAAAACAAGAGATAGAAAAGGCATTTGCAAATGAAAACTTTGAAAGAGTAGTAAAACTCTCAAAAGACGGAATTAAATGTGATGAAAAAGACAAACCAGGATTAGTGAAAGTATGGTACAATTGGTTACTAAAAGTTGCTCAATCACATAAAGACACTTCAAAAGTTATTGAATATTCAAGGTTTCTGTTTATTGATAACTTTCATCCCGAACAAGATTATTATCAAATTCTTAAAGAGAATATTGAAGATGAAAATTGGCATCCATTTTTAGAGAAAATAATAAAAGAGGTAACACCGAAAAGCAGATGGACTTACACAGAGTTAATTCGAAAGATTTACATAAAAGAAGAATGGTGGGATAGGTTATTTCTTATGCTCAAACAAAACCTCTCTATGGAAAATATCGAACAAAATGAACCGTATTTATCAAAAGATTATTCTTCTGAATTAATTGAATTGTATAGTGAAAGAATTATAAATTACGTTGAAAAATATATAGGGAGAAATCATTACCAAACTGCTTGCAGGTATTTACGTAGAATGAAAAAGTTGGGTGGGAATGAAAAAGTAAATGAGTTAATAGAAATATTTAAAAAGCAATACCCGCAACGTAAAGCTTTAATGGACGAGTTAAACCGTGTGTAATTGCCTTCGCTAAAAGTCATACATCCCGAGCTTTCGGGACTAAGTCGCTCGAAAAGCCAACCGCCCAAGCCAATCCCGAGCCTTCGGGAGTAAAAGAGTATGCCTTTGCCAACGCTATCAGCAGGACGAAAAATAAAGCCCAGACAGCTAACAAGGTATAAAAATCATTGGGCAATAAGTAGTTAATATGATATTTAGAGTAATAAATAAAATTTACGGTAAACTGAAAATGAAGTGCTTTGAAATGCCCAACGCTTCATACACAAACCGTTGGCATTTGGACTTTCGGCAATAATCACTACTTCTGAAACTCTTTTTTATGGTATTAAAGTTTTGGGATCTCTCTATTTATCCTATTTAGCTTATAAAGTATTTTTAAGTGATAGTAAGATTTCGTTAAGCGAGAATGCTCCTAAAAAATCAAATATTCAACTTTTTAAACAAGGAGTTATTATGAATATTGTCAATCCGAAAGTGATGATTTTCTTTTTGGCATTTTTCTCAGGTTTTCTTTGGAATAAATCAGGCAATACAGTGGTTCAATTTTACATTTTAGGAATTACATTTATGATTGTTTCCTTTATTGTTTTTAGTTCTTTGGCATTATTATCGGGTACAATTTCTTCTTATTTATTAAAACATAAATCTACAGGAGCTATTTTAAAATGGCTTCAAATAGTTGTATTTGTGGGGATTGCAATTTTTATATTAATTTAGTAGTGTCCGATTAAAACTTTACGTTTTCTTGAAAACCTATTTATAGATTAAATTCAAGCTTTTAAAAAAAAGACACCTTACTTTTCTATTTTTTTATTAATACTTATTTATTAAATAAACACAATAGTTTAAGCTACAGTTTATGTGGTAGTTAAAATCAAGTCTTTTATCTTTTGTCTTTCAGCGGAGCGGTCTTTAATCTTTTTTGCAGTAATTCTTAATTATTCCACTTCAATAAAACAATAGGAATGATTACCTTTGAAGGTATGCAAAAAGTAAAAATAATAGAGTGCCCTAGAGATGCTATGCAAGGAATTCGTGATTGGATTCCTACTGAAAAAAAAGCACAATACATTCAATCATTATTACGTTGTGGATTTGATACCATTGACTTTGGAAGTTTTGTGTCGCCAAAAGCAATTCCTCAAATGAAGGATACAGCAGACTTGCTTTCGCAATTAGATTTATCTTCAACAGATAGCAAACTATTAGCGATTATTGCGAATGTTAGAGGAGCACAAGATGCAGTTCAACATAATGAAATTCAATATTTGGGCTATCCCTTTTCAATTTCTGAAAACTTTCAGATGCGAAATACTCATAAAACCATTGAACAATCCTTAGAAACATTACAAGAAATATTAAACCTAGCAGATGCTTCAAACAAAGAAGTAGTGGCTTACCTTTCTATGGGTTTCGGAAATCCTTATGGAGACCCTTGGAATGTGGATATAGTAGGAGAGTGGACCGAAAAATTGTCCAATATGGGAGTTAAAATCTTATCATTGAGCGATACGGTTGGAACTTCAACTCCAGAGATTATTAGTTATTTGTTTTCTGAATTAATTCCGAAATACACCAACATCGAATTTGGAGCACATTTACATACCACACCCACCAAATGGCACGAAAAACTGGATGCTGCTTACCAATCAGGCTGTCGAAGATTTGATGGTGCAATTCAAGGTTTTGGAGGTTGCCCAATGGCAAAAGATAAACTCACAGGAAATATACCAACCGAGAAAATGTTAAGCTATTTTACGACTCATAAAGTGGATTCAAACATCAATCCAATGTCATTTGAAAGTGCCCATAACGAGGCCACAAAAATATTTACAAAATACCATTAATCTTATTTTTAAAATGAAAAACATATTATTTCTATTAGTTTTAACAGCAAGTTTATTTTTCAGTTGTAAAGAAAATCCAGAAAACGATATTATTACTTTCAAATTTCTTCAAGTAAACGATGTGTATGAAATCGAAGCTTTAAATGGCGGGAAATTTGGAGGAATGGCAAGGGTAGCCTACGTTCGGGATTCTATAAAAAAGGAAAATCCGAATACTTTTCTATTTATGGCAGGCGATTTTTTAAATCCTTCGTTATTAGGAACACTTAAAATTAATGGAGAACGCATCTACGGAAAGCATATGATTGAGGTGATGAATGCGATGGATTTTGATTTAGTAACTTTCGGAAACCACGAATTTGATTTAAAAGACAAATACCTTCAGAAGCGATTAAACGAATCTAATTTTCAATGGATGTCTTCCAATGTGCTTCATAAAGTGGACGGGAAAAGCATTCCGTTTACCATTCAGAAAGAAAATGATACGGTAGCAATTCCAACGAGTTTTACATTTCAAATTAAAAACAAAAACGGAAAAGAAGTAAAAGTTGGTTTTGTGGGAACCACCATCCCTTCCAACCCCGTACCTTATGTAGATTATGGTGATATTTATAAAGATGCAAAAACGGCTTATAACGAAATAAAAGATAAAGTAGATGTGGTGATGGGATTCACACATTTAGAAATTGATCAGGACAAGGAGTTGGTGCGTCAAATTCCAGAAATACCTTTTGTAATGGGAGGTCACGAGCATAATTTTATGTTGGTAACCGAAGGAAATTCAGTAATTGCAAAAGCAGATGCAAATGCAAAAACGCTGTACATTCACACCTTCACCTATAATGTAAAAACAAAAGAGTTAACTCGTGATTCAGAACTTTTTTATCTGGATGAAAAAATTGCTTTCGATCCAAAAGTAGAAGTAATAGTTGATAAATGGGTGGAGATTCAGGATTCGAAAATTACACAAGTTATCGATGATCCTTACGAATTAATTTATAAAAGCGAGCAACCATTAGATGGGACAGATAGTGCTAATAGAAGTATTCAAACCGATTTGGGCGATATTATTACCGAAGCAATGGCTTGGGCTTACGACAATAAAGTAGATGCTGCGATAGTTAATGGAGGATCCATTCGTATTGACGATATGCTCCCGAAAGAAGTGGAAAGTATAGATATATTTAGAGTATTGCCTTTTGGCGGAAGTGTTCTAAAAGTAGATATTAATGGAAAACTATTAAAACAAGTATTGGACTTCGGAAAATCAAAACGAGGAAATGGCGCCTATTTGCAACGATACAATATTACGGAAGGACCAAAAGGAGAATGGTTGATTGGTGGGAAAAAGATAAGAGATCTTAAAAAATATACAGTTGCATTTAGTGATTTCTTGTTAAAAGGATATGACATTCCTTTTCTAAAACCAGACAATAAAGGAATAAAAAAAGTCTATACACCTACCGAAGAAGAACATGCATACGATATTCGGAAAGCTATAATCATGTATTTAAAATCTAAGAAATAAAATTATGAAAAAAATCATCAAGTACATATTAATTATTTTGATAATTGCATTGGTAGTTATGCAATTTATTAGACCTGATAAAAATGAAGGCGGATATGAAAGTTTAGCAGCTTTTAAAACAGAAACCAATGTCCCAGAAGAAGTTTTTGAAATCTTAAAAACAAACTGTTTTGATTGTCATAGCAACCAGACGGTTTATCCTTGGTATGCCGAAATTTCTCCTCTTTCATATTGGTTTAAGGATCATATAGATGAAGGAAAAGATGAGCTAAATTTTTCTGAATGGAAAAGCTATTCTGTTAAAAAGAAAGATCATAAATTAGAAGAACTTGTTGAAGAGGTTGAGGAAGGTGAAATGCCTTTAGATTCTTATACTTGGATTCACGCAAAACTTTCCAAAAAAGATCGGAAAACACTTATTGTTTGGGCAAATTTAGCACGGTTACCTTATCAATTGGAGCTGGAAAAACTTCGAAAGTAGCCTACGATAATCAAATAAGTGAGTGCGTATTTTATATGTGATTTGATGTATGATTATAAAGGGGAGTGATAATTACTTCCTTTGTAGCGATTTTATTTCAATTAATAATAAAAAAATAATCAACAAAATGTAGTAACTTTGCACGCAATTAAATACGAATCAATTTCTCCCTTCGGAATATAATTTTAATTGCTATGACTGCACACAACGACAAGATTTTAGGAACAGGATTAACCTACGACGACGTACTTTTAGTACCTGCTTATTCAGACGTTTTACCTCGCGATGTTTCTATAAAAACAAAATTCACACGTAATATTACTTTAAATGTCCCAGTGCTTTCTGCAGCAATGGATACCGTTACCGAAAGTGCTATGGCAATGGCTATGGCTCGTGAAGGAGGAATAGGAGTTTTACATAAAAATATGTCTATCGAGGCTCAAGCCGCTGAAGTTAGAAAAGTAAAACGATCGGAAAGTGGTATGATTATAGATCCAGTAACGCTTCTTAAAACAGCAACTGTTGGCGATGCACAAAACACCATGCGTGAATATGGTATTGGAGGAATTCCAATAATTGATTCTGAAGGAAAGTTAATAGGAATCGTTACTAATCGTGATTTGCGTTTCGAAAAAGATTTTACCCGTCCTTTAGTTGAAGTGATGACAACTGAAAATCTAGTTACCGTAAGTAAAGGAACTTCATTAGGGGAAGCAGAGCTAATCCTTCAGAAAAATAAAATTGAAAAATTACCAGTCGTAAGTGACGACTATACACTTTTAGGTTTAATCACTTTTAGAGATATTACCAAAGTTACTCAAAAACCAATTGCTAATAAAGATGAATTCGGAAGACTTAGAGTAGCTGCAGCTGTTGGTGTTACAGCTGATGCCGTAGAACGTGCCGAAGCTTTGGTCAACGCACAAGTAGATGCTATAGTTATTGATACTGCTCACGGACATACCAAAGGAGTAGTTTCAGTATTAAAAGATATAAAAAAGAAATTCCCAAAATTAGATATTGTTGTAGGAAACATTGCAACAGCAGAAGCAGCTTTGTATTTGGTAAAAGCTGGAGCCGATGCTGTAAAAGTAGGAATTGGTCCAGGCTCTATTTGTACCACCCGTATTATTGCAGGAGTCGGGTTTCCGCAGTTTTCCGCGGTACTAGAAGTGGCAGCTGCTTTAAAAGGAACGGGAGTTCCAGTAATTGCAGATGGTGGCGTTCGTTATACGGGTGATATTGTAAAAGCATTAGCTGCGGGTGCCGATTGTGTAATGTTAGGATCTTTATTAGCAGGAACCAAAGAATCTCCAGGTGAAACCATTATTTACGAAGGAAGAAAATTCAAATCTTATCGTGGAATGGGCTCAGTGGAAGCAATGAAACAAGGTTCAAAAGATCGTTATTTTCAAGATGTTGAAGATGATATTAAAAAACTAGTCCCAGAAGGAATTGTTGGTCGTGTACCTTATAAAGGTGAGTTATTGGAAAGTATGACTCAGTTTATCGGCGGGCTTAGAGCTGGAATGGGTTATTGTGGAGCAAAAGATGTGGAAGCATTAAAAACGGAAGCGAAATTTATACAAATCACGGCTTCGGGGATAAAAGAAAGCCACCCACATAATGTTACCATTACAAAGGAGGCTCCTAATTATTCTAGATAAATTATTTTATTTTTCTTGTTTAGGTGGCGGTAATCCCATTTTTGTCATTACTGCAAATGTTATATCAAATTTAGGGTCTATATACGCTAATGTTTCGTTTATAGTGATTATTTGTGTAAAATTTCCTTGGGTTGCTATTTCTTGTAACACAACGTTAATCTTAGCATACAGAGGCTGTAGGAGTTCATTTTGACGAACTTGAACTAATGAGTTTGAGTTTTGTTGAAATTTCTGAAGGTCTTGTTCAAGCGTTTGAAGTTCTTGTATTTTAGAACTTTTTTCGGCTTCATTATAAGAAACTTCATTCTCTTTAAATACTTTAACCAAATCTTGGTACTTATTAATTTTTAGTTGTAATTGTGCATTTAAATCTTCGCTATAAATTCGTGCTTGATTACCAGCTTCCTTTAAATCGGGCATTTGACTCAAAATGTATTCTACATCAATAGTTCCTACCTTAGATTGTGCGTTTATTTGTATGCTTGTAATTAATACAAATAATAATATACTTATTTTTTTCATTTTTTTAAAAATTTTAAGCAAAGATACATGTAATAAAAAACAAATTAAAAATTTTATAAATATCTTATGTAAAGCTTAACAGATTCAGACTTGTAGAATAGCCGCTTTTTGTTACTTTTGCATCGCTTTAATAATAATTAATAATTTAATATGAATACGAAAAGAAATTTAATTTTAATACTTACTGTGTTTTTTGCAATAAATGCATTTTCTCAAAAGAATAAAGATGTATTATTAACAATTAACGACCAACCAGTTTATGCTTCGGAATTTAAAACTGTTTTTAACAAAAATCTTGACCTAGTTATAGATGAAGAACAAAAAAATGTAGATGGTTATATGGATTTGTTTATTGATTATAAATTAAAAATAACAGAAGCCTATGCTCAAGGATTAGATGAGAATCCTAGTTATATAAAAGAGTTTTCCAAATATCAAGATCAGTTATCAAGATCTTATATTTATGATAACAGAATTTCTTCAGAATTAATGCAAGAAGCCTATGATAGGGGGTTAGAAGAAGTTAATGCAAATCATTTGCTAATTAAAATTAGTTTAAATGCAAGACCTGAAGACACCTTAATAGCCTATAATAAAATAAAAACCCTAAGAAATAAAGTTGTTAACGGAGAAGATTTTGAAGAATTAATAAAAAAATATTCAGAAGAGCCTGGGGCAAAAACCAAAGCTGGAAAGTTGGGGTATTTTTCAGTATTCCAAATGGTTTATTCTTTTGAAAATG
This sequence comes from Flavobacteriaceae bacterium, assembly GCA_021648265.1. GTDB lineage: Bacteria > Bacteroidota > Bacteroidia > Flavobacteriales > Flavobacteriaceae > Marifrigoribacter. The sequence continues at coordinate 10,986 of JAKITD010000006.1, forward strand.
CTGCATACACAACTAAAATTGGCGATATTTCAGAAATAATTAGAACTCAATTTGGGTATCATATTCTTAAAGTGACTGATAGAAGAATAAAACAACCAAAAATTAAGGTTGCTCATATAATGATTTTCGATAATGAAAAAAAGAAAAATGAACAAGCTGAAGAAAAAATAAATGAAATTTATGCTTTGTTAATGCAAGGAGGATCTTTTGAAAGTTTAGCAAAACAATTTTCTGATGATAAAAATTCAGCAATAAGAGGAGGAAATTTAACGCCATTTGGACATGGAGACCTAAGAGCACCAGAATTTGAAAAAGTAGCATTTAGTTTAACTGAAAAGGATCAAATATCTGCCCCTGTAAAAAGTTCTTTTGGCTGGCATATTATAAAGTTTGAAGAAATAATTAAAGTGCCGTCTTTTGAAGAAATTAAAAGCGATTTAGATAAAAAAGTTAAAAGCGGAGATAGAGCAAAAGTGGTAACCCAAGCTATAAATAGTAAGATTAAAGATAAATATGGTTATAAAGAAGGAGTTAGCTATTCATCTTTTTTTGAGGAATTTGTAACGGATAGTGTTTTTAAAAGAAAATGGGAATTTGAAAAAATTCCTTCTAACGAAGATTTAATATTATTTACAATTGGGAATTCAGAAGTTAAATTTAATGACTTTGCAGGTTTTATAAAAGAAAAACAACAAACACCAAAACGTTATACAGACAAAAATGTCTTGTTATTTGATTTTTATAACGAATTTTTTGATAAAAAATTAATGGATTTTTATAAGAAAAAACTAGAAGGAGATAATGACGAATATGCTAATACATTAAATGAATATAGATATGGACTATTAATATTTGATGCAATGGATAAAAATATTTGGACAGCCGCAAAACTAGATTCAATAGGACTTAAAAATTATTACACGCAAACTAAAAGCAACTATCAATGGAAAAAAAGAATAGATGCTGTTATATTGTCATCAACTAAAGAGTCAACAGCAAAACAAGTAAAAGAGTTGCTAGCTAAAGGAATTGAGATTGAGGAAATTAAAAAACAACTCAATACAGATGGAATAGTGAGCGTTATAATAACAAACAACGTTTACGAAATTGACAATAGTCATTTGCCAACGCCTTTAGATATTAAATTGGGTGTTTCAAAAATAATTAAAAGAGAAGATTCTTTTGTTGTGGTTAAAATTAATGAAATAATTGAACCAACCACAAAAGAATTTGATGAAGTAAGAGGAGTGGTTTTAAGTGATTATCAAAAAAGGATTGAGGAAAATTGGATGAAAGAACTTCGAGAAAAATATGAAGTGAAAATAAATAAAAAAGTATTAAAAAGAATAAAAAAAGATCTGATTAAATAATGCTTAAATACCTAATTTTTTTTTTATTAATAGCAGTTACTTTTTCTTGTGATTATTTTAAACAAGAAGATATAGGAAGGCCAATTGCTAGAGTTAATGATAGTTATTTGTATAAAGATGATTTAAAAAAATTAATTTTTGAAACAACATCAAAAGAAGACAGTATTATTATTGTAAATAATTTTATTAAAAGATGGGCAACTCAACAACTTTTAATAGATCGGTCAAATGTTAATCTACCCCAAAAACAACAAGAAATATTTAACAAATTAGTTGAAGAATATAAAATAGATTTATACACCGAAGCATATAAAAGTTATATAGTTAGTAGTCAGCTAGACAGTGTGGTTTCAGATATTGAATTAGAAAAATATTATTTAGAAAACAATGTTAATTTTAGATTAAACGATGAGTTGTTAAAAGTTAGGTATATCCATATAGGTAATAATTATTCTAATATCACTAGCTTAAAAAATAAATTTACACGCTTTAATAATACTGATAAGGAAGATTTAAATAATTTAAGTATAAAATTTAAAGCCTATAATTTAAACGATTCAATTTGGATTAAAAATGATGTATTGCAGGATGCATTGCCAACTTTAAAGTCTTCGAATGTTCAAATGTTAAAAAAATCTAATTTTGTTCAACTACAAGATTCATTAGGAGTATATTTGGTGAAAATTGTTGATGTACTTAAAACCAATGACATTGCTCCCCTTTCTTATGTGAAACCAACAATTAAGCAAATAATTTTGAATAAAAGAAAAAGAGAGTTGATTAAAAAACTAGAAAAAGATATAACTGTAGACGCAATTAAAAATAAAAATTTTGAAATATATAATTAAAACCGCCCTACTTAGTATGTTTTTTGCTTTTCAGGCAACCATATTTGCTCAAGAAGTAATTACTGTGGACAGTACGGGTGTAGCACAAAATAAAGAAGATCTAGAGCCAGTTCAAAAAGATTCTGTTATTACATTTAAAAGATTCAAAGCAGAAGGAGTTAGTGCTGTCGTGGGAGATTTTGTAATTTTAGAGTTTGATATCGATAAAAGTTATTTAGAATTTGAACAAAACGGAGTCGATATTTCTACCATAGATCGTTGCCAAATGATTGGTAAACTAATGGAAGATAAATTATATGTTCATCACGCAATTCAAGATAGTATTGTCATTGCAGATGCTGAAATTCAACCCGAAGTAGATCAGTTGTTAGCCTACATGATAGAACAAGTTGGAAGTGAAGAAAAGGTTGTAAAATACTACCGAAAAAAAAATGTAATAGAACTTAAAGAAGATCTTTTTAAAGCTAGAAAAGAAATAAGATTGACTGAAAGGATGCAAGAAAAAATTGTTTCAGAGATTACTGTTACTCCAGAAGAAGTAAGAACATTTTTCTTTTCAATACCTGAGGATGAACGCCCAATTTTTGGGGCAGAATTAGAAGTAGCTCAATTAGTTATGGAACCTTTAATTACCGAAAAAGCAAAACAAGCTGCAATAAATAGGTTAAAAGTTATCAGGACAGACATTGTAGAAAATGGGTCTTCATTTGCAACAAAAGCAGTTCTGTATTCCAAAGACGGAACACGGTCTAAAGGAGGACTTATTGAAGGAGTTCGAAGAGATTCTCCAATGGCAAAAGAGTTTAAGGATATGGCTTTTTCATTATTAGAAGGAGAAGTTAGTGAACCTTTTGAAACCGAATTTGGATTCCATATTCTTAAGGTTGATAAAATTAGAGGACAACAAGTAGATGTTAGACATATTATTATTTTTCCCGAAATAGCTCAAAAATATATTGATGCTGCAAAATCAAGACTTGATACTATAAGAACGAGTATTGTCGATAAAAAAATATTATTTTCAGATGCAGCAAAAGCGTATTCAACAGATTTTGAAACAAGAAATAATGGAGGTCAATTAGTAAATCCACAGTCATTAGATACCCGTTTTGATTTAACAAAAATGGATCCAACATTAAGTGCACAAGTGTATAATATGAAAAAAGGTGACGTAACCAAAATATATACGGATTTTGATCGAACAGGTAAAAGTATCTTTAAAATATTAACTATTACTGAAAGATATGATGAACACGTTGCCGATTATGCAAAAGATTACGAGAAAATCCATGAACTAGCTTTAAAAGAAAAACAACTTAGAACAATTGAAGCTTGGCAAGAAGAAAAAATTAAAGAAACCTATATAAAAGTAAATGAAGATTACCAAGATTGTGATTTTACTAATAATTGGGTAAATAAAGATAATTAGTATGTCAGACGTCGCAGCAATCAATCAATTAGTTTCCAAATACAACGATTTACGACAAGAAATAAAAAAGATTATTGTTGGTCAAGATGAAGTGGTAGAACAAGTGCTACTTTCCATTTTTTCTGGAGGACACGCTTTATTAATAGGCGTTCCAGGACTAGCAAAAACATTATTAGTGCACACAGTTGCTGAAGCATTGGGTTTGAATTTTAAACGAATTCAATTTACACCAGATTTAATGCCGAGTGATATTTTAGGTTCTGAAATATTAGATGAAAACAGACAGTTTAAATTCATCAAAGGACCTATATTTTCTAATATTATTTTGGCAGATGAAATTAATAGAACACCACCAAAAACACAAGCTGCATTATTAGAAGCAATGCAAGAACGTTCAGTAACAATTGCAGGGCATACCTACAAACTGGACAAGCCATATTTTGTATTAGCAACTCAAAACCCAATAGAGCAAGAAGGAACCTACCCATTACCTGAAGCACAATTAGACCGTTTTATGTTTGCGATAAATTTAGATTACCCTTCATTTACTGAAGAAGTAGATATCGTAAAAACGACAACCATTGGCGCAAATCCAACTATAAATGCTTTGTTTTCTGCTGAAGAAATAATTAAATATCAACAATTAATTCAGAAGATTCCGGTAGCCGAAAATGTTATTGAATATGCAGTTACTTTAGTTGGAAAAACAAGACCAAAAAGTGCTGCTGCACCAGAAATGGTAAAAAAATACATAGATTGGGGAGCAGGACCAAGAGCTTCGCAAAATCTAATTTTAAGTGCAAAAACCTATGCTGTTTTAAGAGGAAAATTTTCTCCAGATATTGAAGATGTTCAAAAAGTGGCTATTGGTATTCTACGCCACCGATTAATTAAAAACTACAAAGCCGAAGCAGAAGGTTTAAGTATCGAAGATATTATTAGAAGTTTGTTCTAAAACTACTAATTCCTACTCTTTATTAATTTTGTTAAATTAAATTATTTGCAATTATCTTATAAGTATTCTTAATTTTTACGAATAAAAATTAATGATATCAAATATTTAGTGCGTTATTTTCAGTAATATTTCAATTTCATTCAATATTTGCTAAATATATTTGAGTTTTGTACTTTCGCATCACAATAAATCAATCCTTTTAGAAAGATTTATGTTCTTCAATTTTAAAACAATTATTTATGGCATTCGATATTAAAATGATTCAAAAAGTCTATTCACAACTAGTTGAAAGAGTAGATAAAGCACGAGAAATTACAGGAAAACCTTTAACCCTTTCAGAAAAAATATTATACGCTCATTTATGGGATGGTAATGCAACTAAGGTATTTACTAGAGGAAAAGATTATGTAGATTTCGCGCCAGATAGAATCGCTTGCCAAGATGCAACCGCACAAATGGCTTTGCTTCAGTTTATGCAAGCAGGTAAGAACAGAGTAGCAGTCCCAACTACAGTGCATTGTGATCACTTAATTCAAGCGAAAGTTGGAGCGGATAAAGATTTACAATCAGCTTTAAATAATAGTAACGAGGTTTTTAATTTCTTAGAATCGGTTTCAAATAAATACGGAATTGGATTCTGGAAACCAGGCGCAGGAATTATCCATCAAGTAGTATTAGAAAATTATGCATTCCCTGGAGGAATGATGATTGGTACCGATTCACATACCGTTAATGCTGGCGGTTTAGGAATGGTCGCCATTGGAGTAGGAGGAGCAGATGCCGTTGATGTAATGGCAGGAATGGCTTGGGAATTAAAATTTCCGAAGCTTATTGGAGTGAAATTAACAGGAAATGTTTCCGGTTGGACAGCACCAAAAGATGTAATTTTAAAAGTAGCAGGAATTGTAACTGCTAAAGGAGGGACAGGGGCTATCGTTGAATATTTTGGAGATGGAGCCATCGCTTTATCGTGTACAGGAAAAGGAACCATTTGCAATATGGGTGCCGAAATTGGTGCTACGACTTCTACATTTGGATATGATGAATCAATGGAACGATACCTACGTGCAACAGATAGAAACGACGTGGCAGATGCAGCAAACCAAGTAAAAGATTATCTAACGGGTGATCCAGAAGTATATGCAAATCCGGAGCAATATTTTGATCAAGTAATCGAGATTAATTTAGATGAATTAATACCACATTTAAACGGACCATTCTCTCCAGATATCGCTACGAAAGTTGGTGAAATGAATGCAAAAGCAACCAAAAATGGTTGGCCTTTAGATGTAGAATGGGGATTGATTGGTTCTTGTACCAACTCTTCGTATGAAGATTTATCGAGAGCAGCATCTATTGCGCAACAAGCTCTTGATAAAGGTATTAAAATGAAAGCAGAATTAGGTATCAATCCAGGTTCTGAGCAAGTTCGTTTTACAGCAGACCGTGACGGAATTATAGAGGTTTTCGAAAATCTAGATGCTAAAATATTTACCAATGCTTGTGGACCTTGTATCGGACAATGGGCAAGACAAGGAGCTGATAAAGAAGAAAAAAACACCATCATTCATTCTTTTAATAGAAACTTTGCAAAACGTGCCGATGGAAACCCAAATACCCACGCATTTGTAGCCTCTCCAGAAATGGTTATGGCAATTACATTGTCTGGTAGATTGGATTTTAATCCGTTGACCGATACACTAACTAATAATAAAGGAGAAGAAATTTTACTAGACGAACCAACAGGTTGGGAATTACCTCCAAAAGGATTCGCAGTAGATGATAACGGTTATATAGAACCTATTGAAGATGGAAGTGGTATAAATGTGGAGGTAAGTCCAGATTCAGAAAGATTGCAATTATTAATACCTTTTACTCCATTAGGAAATAAAATTGAAGGTGCTAAATTACTGATTAAAGCCTTCGGTAAATGTACTACCGATCATATTTCTATGGCAGGACCTTGGTTACGTTACAGAGGTCATTTAGATAATATTTCGAACAATATGTTGATTGGTGCAGTAAATGATTTCAATAAGAAAACTAATTTCATTAAAAATCAAATGGATGGTGAATATGATGCAGTACCAAAAGTGGCTCGTGCCTACAAAGCAGCTGGTGTTTTAACAATGGTAGTTGGTGATCATAATTATGGTGAAGGATCGTCTAGAGAACACGCCGCTATGGAACCTCGTCATTTAGGAGTTGCTGCAGTGTTGGTGAAATCGTTTGCAAGAATCCACGAAACAAACTTGAAAAAACAAGGGATGTTAGGATTGACATTTGCCAATGAAAGTGATTACGATTTAATACAAGAAGACGACACCTTTAATTTTACAGATTTAAATAAATTTGCACCTGGAAAACCATTAACTATCGAAGTTGTTCACACAGATGGAAGTAAAGATGTTGTGATGGCAAACCATACCTACAACCAATCTCAAATTGAATGGTACGATAAAGGTTCGGCTTTAAATTTAATTAAGGAACAGAATGCATAAATTCTGAAAATAAATTTTTATAATGCTCCAATAAATTTGGGGCATTTTTTATAATTATTACTCGGAATAAAATGTTTGATATAGATTTAGAACGATTTTGATAAGGAGTTTTGTATTCTTTAATAATTTTGCAGCATTAATTAAAAATTATGAGTTTTATTAAAAAACAGTGGAGCAATATCCTTTTCGGAGCTTTTATCGTGTTGATGATTGTGCCACAAACAAGAATGCCAATACAAATTTTTATTCAACGGTTTATTTCGTTTAGTCCTTCGGAAATAAGCCAAGAAGACAGAGCAACTTTAAATGATTATAATTGGAATTTAGTTACATTAAACTCTGAAAGAGTCAACCTTTCTCAATCGGAAGGCAAAGTTATACTCATTAACTTTTGGGCTACTTGGTGTCCACCTTGTATTGCTGAAATGCCAGAATTGCAAGAGCTTTATAATAAATATGGAGACAAAGTAGATTTCTATTTTATTACCAATGAAGATCCAGAAAAAGTAAAATTATTTTTTGATAAAAAGGGATATGATATGCCAGTGTTTCTTCAAATCGAAAAAGCTCCCAAAGTATTAGAATCTTCTTCCTTACCAACGACCTATTTAATTTCAAAATCAGGGGAAATCGTAATGCGAAAAACGGGAGCTGCAAGTTGGAATAGCGATAGCGTTCATGAAGTTTTGGAGAATTTATTGAATAATTAGTTTTTACAAATACTCAATGGATTTAGCTTTTCGGAAATTTAAATCTATTGAGTATAATTATTACCTTAAAACTGCACCAAAATCTCTTTCAAAGTTTTGTTGTAGTTTCTTCATGATTTTATCAATCTGTTTGTCTGTAAGTGTCTTACGTTCGTCTTGAATGGTAAAGCTTAAAGCATACGATTTTTTTCCTTTTGGTAATGTATCGCCTGTATAAACATCAAATAAGGTTACCTTTTTAAGTAAAGTTTTCTCTGTGTTATTAGCAGTTTCTTTTAAAGAATCAAAACTTACTGCTTCATCAATTAATAAAGCAAGGTCACGTTTTACTTTTGGAAACTTAGGAATTGGTTTTAGTTTAAAATTTTCAATAGTGATTTCTTTTAAAATATTATCCCAATTAAAATCAGCGTATAAAGATTCTGAATCTATCCCAAATGATGAGGTAATATTCTTTTTAATGATTCCAAATTCAATTAAAATATTTCCATTTTTTGAAAAAGATAATGCTTCAGAAAACACATCATTTTTTGCTCCTTTTTCAGAATAAGAATCAATTCCTAAACGGTTTAAAATAGTAGTTATAATTCCTTTAAAGTAAAAGAAATTGCTTTTTTGAGTTTTTAAAGCCCAATTTTCTTCCGTTTTTAAACCAGAAACAATCATTGATAAATGTTTGTGTTCTTCCCGACCATTAGGGTAATTATGGTAGGTTTTTCCGAATTCAAAAAGTTTAATATTACTTGCTTTACGGTTGCTGTTATACGCCAAAGCTTCTAAGGAGTTAAACAACATGGATTGTCGCATTACCGACAAATCGTTGCTTAACGGATTTAGCATTTCTACATTGTGTTCCGACTTTAAATAGTCAGTAAGTTCAATGTATTTAGGCGAGGTAAGTGGATTACCCATCATTTCGTGAAAACCTAAAGCTGTAAGTTGAGCTGCGGTCTTATTTTGAACTTGGTAATCTTCAATTACTTCAGTAGTAGAAATTGATGCGTTTAATTTTTCAGTAAACTTGATGTTGTTGTATCCATAAACTCGAAGAATTTCCTCAATAACATCAGCTTCACGAGTAACATCGTTTCGATAGGCGGGAATGGTCATTCCTAAACCTGTTTCAGTAATATTATTGATTTTTATTTCTAATGATGTTAAAATTTCTTTGATGATTTCTCTCGGAATTTCTTCGCCAATAAGTTTTGTGACACTTTCAAAGTTTATGAAAACTTGATGGTCTTCGATCTTTTTTGGGTAAATATCTGTGACGTCACTAGTAATTTCGCCACCAGCAACTACTTGAATTAAAAGTGCTGTGCGCATTAAAGCATACTCGGTTATATTTGGGTCGATTCCTCTTTCAAAACGGAAAGAAGCATCTGTATTTAAGGCGTGACGTTTCGCTGTTTTACGAATACTTACTGGGTTGAAATAGGCACTTTCAAGAAATATTTCGGTGGTAGTTTTAGAAACACCACTATCTATTCCTCCAAAAACTCCCGCAATACACATTGGTTTTTCAGCATCGCAAATCATTAAGTCATCTTCGTGTAACTCACGTTCTACACCATCTAAGGTTGTGAATTTGGTTCCCTTAGCAACGGTTTTTACATTAATTTTTTTACCTAATATTTTATTACTATCAAATGCGTGAAGTGGTTGCCCTAATTCGTGTAAAACGTAGTTTGTAGCATCAACTACATTATTTATAGGTGCAATGCCAATTGCTTTTAACCTGTTTTGAAGCCATTGTGGAGAATCAGAAATTTTTAAGCCACTTATGGTTAAGCCACAATATCTTGGAGCTAACTCATTATTTATAACTTCTACATCAATTTTATTAAGTCTGTTTTCAACTCTAAAACTACTATTTGAAGGGGTGATTAATTCTAATAAAATTTCTTGACGTAATAATCCTGCTTTTAAATCGCGGGCAACTCCCCAATGACTCATTGCATCTGCTCTGTTGGGAGTAAGTCCAATTTCAAAAATTTGATCGTTTTCAATTTCAAATACTTCAGAAAGGAGTGTTCCTGGAATTAAATCTTCATAAAGAACCATAATTCCATCATGACTTTTACCTAAACCTAGTTCGTCTTCGGCACAGATCATTCCGAAGCTTTCTTCACCACGGATTTTACCTTTTTTAATTTTCCAAGCTTCCCCTTTTTCATCGTATAAAGTTGTGCCAATGGTTGCAACAGGTACTTTTTGTCCTGCTGCCACATTAGGAGCTCCACAAACTATTTGCACAGTTTCATTATTTCCAATATCAACTTTAGTGACTTTTAATCGGTCTGCATTTGGGTGTTGTTTACATTCTAAAACGTGCCCTACAACAATGCCTTCTAATCCACCTTTTATGGATTCAAAGGTTTCAATGCCTTCAATTTCAAGCCCTAAATCTGTTAGTAATTCTCCTGTTTTTTCGGCATCCCAATCAATTTTAATAAATTGTTTTAACCAGTTGTATGAAATCTTCACTTGCTTACATTTTGTTACAATCTGCAAAGATAACATTTAACATCTTTTATAGGAAGGATTTTTTTATTTTAAGCTGAAAGATTTTTCTAAATTTATTCGTAACTAAATTATACTGAAATAATAAAGTTAGACTAGCTTTTCGTTAGGTTTATTATTGGCTTCGTTGTTCACTTGAAAGATTTTAAAACTGCTTGAATATTGAGTCTATTTGGCTTTTGAAGCGCAATGATTAGTAATAAAATTCTAGCTATAATTAAAAAATAGATATTCCCCTCTTGACCAAAAGCTACAAAGCCAAGTAGTGCAGGACCTTCTAATAATACAAATTTTTAATGTAAATCCAGTCTGAAAATTGGATAGCTGTTCTAATAAGCTGTCTTTGTTTTTAAGAATTGCTTTGGACTTGTAATTTGTTGGCTTTTATTATTATATTAATTGTTTTCGGATATTAATAAAAGTAGTTTTTGTTGAATAAATATAAAAAAAATCACATCCCCATTTTACCAGAAACATTCTTAGTCAGTCCATCTTTATGCAACGTAATGCTAATGGTTTTTAAGCGAACATAAGCCTCGCTAAAATAAACATAACCACCAAACTTGGTTCTTTTTTCATCGGTTCCCCAACTATTTTTTACCATATAATACTTATTGCCTTTTTGGTCTTTTACAGTACCGGTAATATGCATTAAATGATCGTCGGTAGTTTTAAAGTTTTCAAATTCTTGCTGTCGAAATTCTTGAGTAACTTCCATTTCAGGGTAAATACTATGTAATGCTTTTAAATTGTTTAGTGAATTTGAAGGAATCACAGCAACACCATCCTTGGAAGAAAATGTTTTTTCAGAAACATCACAATCAATTTCTACTGTAAATCCGTTTTCTAAAGCGTGATCTATAACTTCAACCAATTCATCTATTGGTACATTATAAAAACTACCATTACTAAAGTTATCTGGAATATTTAAAATAAATTTACTGTAAAAAGGAGCTTGTGTAAACGAAGTAATATTTACATAATCATCGACATCAATTTTTACCATTTCAGCAAATTGAAGTGGGGTGTATTTTTTTCCTTCAAAAGTAAATTCAGATATATTATCACCCATATATACATCTAAAACCGACCCAAAAGCTTCACGCCATTTTGGATCTAATTTTCTGCCAGGATTTTTAATATAAGTATCTAACATTGAAGTTAAAATAGCAACCATTTCGGCATGATTGTGGTTCGTGTTATTTCCAAATAAACCACTGTAAGCATCTACAGGAACCAATCCAAAATCACGAACACTGTTAAAAACATCGTGTGCGAGTCCACCTTCGCTAAATTGTGCTTTTCCCTGTCGCATCACATAATTTTCTGCTTTTACAGGATAGGTATTTCGTACATTATACATTTCAGAAATATCAATACGCTTTCCAGTTAATCGTATTATTTCAGATTCAATAAAAGAAGAAGTAGAAAAACTCCAACAAGTACCTGTGTTTCCTTGGCTAATTACCGGAGTAGTATCAATATCTATCATTTTGGTAAATTGATATTGCTCTTGTGCGTTTAAAAATAAACTACTGAATGCAATAACGAATAAGAAAAGTATTTTTTTCATAATGTATTAGGGATTAAAAGGAAAAAATTAGATCAATAGTATTAAAATAAAACTATTTAAGTTTATAAGTTTCCTTCCTTCGACGGAATTATTATATTTACGCTAAAATACAAAATAATGAAACCTCCCAATTGGAAAACCGCAAAAATTTACACCGATATTACGTATAAAAAATGTGACGGAGTTGCACGTGTTGCTTTTAATAGACCCGATGTTCGAAATGCCTTTCGGCCAAAAACTACTAGCGAGTTATTAGATGCATTTCACGATGCACAAGAGGACACGTCCATTGGCGTGATATTACTGTCTGCCGAAGGTCCTTCGTCTAAAGATGGTGTATATAGCTTTTGTAGTGGTGGCGATCAAAAAGCTCGTGGTCACCAAGGTTATGTAGGTGAAGATGGATATCACAGGCTTAATATTTTAGACCTTCAACGTATGATTCGGTTTATGCCAAAAGCTGTAATTTGTGTAGTCCCTGGCTGGGCTGTAGGAGGAGGTCACAGTCTTCACGTGGTTTGTGATCTAACCTTGGCAAGTAAAGAACATGCTATTTTTAAACAAACAGATGCCGATGTTACCAGTTTTGATGGTGGCTACGGAAGTGCCTATTTAGCCAAAATGGTGGGACAGAAAAAAGCGCGTGAAATATTTTTCCTCGGAAGAAATTACAACGCACAAGAAGCCTACGAAATGGGAATGGTCAATGCTGTAATTCCTCATGCAGATCTTGAAAACACTGCTTTTGAATGGGCTCAAGAAATTCTTGCAAAATCACCAACTTCCATCAAAATGTTAAAATTTGCTATGAATCTAACTGACGACGGAATGGTAGGACAACAAGTTTTTGCAGGTGAAGCTACCAGATTAGCATACATGACAGATGAAGCAAAAGAAGGTCGTGATGCATTTTTAGAAAAAAGAAAACCTAATTTCGAGAAGAAATGGCTTCCGTAATAATTAGATTATATATTACAAACAAGCATCCCAAACAGCATCCTTTGGAGTTTTAGCTACAAAAACAATTTCCTCCTTTTTAACAGGATGAACAAAAGCGAGCCTTCGAGAATGTAAATGAATTCCGCCGTCTTTATTGCTTCGGTCAAAACCATACTTTAAATCTCCTTTTATAGAGCAACCAATTGCAGAAAGTTGCGAACGAATTTGATGGTGTCTTCCTGTTTTTAAATCGATTTCCAATAAAAAATAACGATCCAGTTTTTTTAAAACACGATAGTCTAAAACTGCTTTTTTACTTTCGGGAACTTCATTTTTATGAGCGTATGATTTATTTTGCTTTGGATTCCTTTTTAAAAAATGAATCAACGTATCTGATGATTTAGGAGGGTTATTTTTAACTACTGCCCAATAAGTTTTTTCGGTTTTACGTTCCGAAAATAATTTGTTTAAACGCGATAATGCTTTGGTAGTACGAGCAAAAATTACAATTCCGCTAGTGGGTCTATCCAAGCGATGTACCACACCTAAAAACACCGCTCCGGGTTTGTTGTGTTTTTCAGAAATATATTGTTTTACTACTTCCGAAAGAGGAGTGTCACCTGTTTTGTCACCTTGCACAATATCACCCACACGCTTGTTGATAGCGATGATATGATTGTCCTCATAGATTACTTGAAGATTATCTTTATTTGATATTATTTTTGAGGACAAATTTTGTTTATTTCTGTCGATTTTTTTTAATTTTGCCTACAGCCTACAGCCTACAGCCTACAGCCTACAGCCTACAGCCTACAGCCTACAGCCTACAGCCTACAGCCTACAGCCTACAGCCTACAGCCTACAGCCTACAGCCTCTTAATATTGTTCCTTCTCATTAGGAAAACCCCCACTCTTTACATCGTTGATATAATCTTGAAAAGCATTGGTCATTTCAGAATATAAATCAAGATAACGTCTTAAAAAACGAGGGTTGAACTCGTGTGTCATTCCTAACATATCGTGAGTAACCAACACTTGTCCGTCAACACCGCCGCCAGCACCAATACCTATAATAGGAACGTGAAGGCTTTTGGCAACTTCTTCGGCTAATTTTGCAGGAACTTTTTCCAAAACAATTGCAAAACAACCTGCTTTTTCAAGCATTAAAGCATCTTTTTTAAGTTGTTCAGCTTCTTCTTCCTCTTTTGCTCTTACGGTATAAGTTCCGAATTTATAGATAGATTGTGGCGTAAGACCCAAATGCCCCATTACAGGGATTCCTGCTTGTAGAATACGTTTTACAGATTCTTTTACTTCTTTTCCGCCTTCTAGCTTTACAGCATGACCACCACTTTCTTTCATAATCCGAATGGCAGAACGCAAGGCTTCTTTTGGATCACTTTGATAGGTTCCGAAGGGAAGATCTACTACAATTAAACTTCTTTCAATTCCTCGTACAACTGAGGATGCGTGATAAATCATTTCATCTAAAGTAATAGGAAGTGTCGTTTCGTGTCCCGCCATTACGTTGGAAGCCGAATCGCCCACCAAAATCACATCGATTCCGGCATTATCTACTATTTTTGCCATGGTAAAATCGTAGGCAGTTAGCATCGATATTTTTTCGCCTCTACTTTTCATATCTACCAACGATTTGGTAGTGATACGTTTATATTCTTTTTTAGCTGTGCTCATACTTGTAACAAATTGGATGGTAAATGTACTAATTTTTAAAACGCAATCCTTTAACTATTTTATATCTGCATTTCTAACAATCACTTAAGTTCACTTTTACAGCCAAACCACCTTCACTGGTTTCTTTGTATTTGTGATTCATATCTTTTGCGGTTTCCCACATCGTTTCAATCACTTTGTCTAAAGGAACTTTTGCTTTTTCAGGGTCACAATCCAAAGCCATTTCACAAGCATTTATCGCCTTAATCGCCCCCATTGCGTTTCGTTCAATACAAGGAATCTGAACCAATCCTCCAATAGGATCGCAGGTAAGTCCTAGATGATGTTCCATCGCAATTTCGCTAGCAATAAGCACTTGGTTGGGAGTTCCTCCCATTAATTCGGTTAAAGCACCAGCAGCCATTGCTGAGGAAACACCGATTTCTGCTTGACATCCTCCCATCGCTGCTGAGATTGTTGCCCCTTTTTTGAATAGGCTACCAATTTCGCCAGCAACTAATAAAAATTGCTGAATTTTTTCAGCTCCAGCTTTATGGTTTTCAATCACCAGATAATACATTAAAACAGCAGGAATTACTCCCGCACTTCCATTGGTTGGAGCCGTTACCACACGACCTAAAGAAGCGTTTACTTCGTTTACAGACAATGCAAAACAGGAAACCCATTTTAAGATTTGCCGAAATTTCACTTCTGTATTTCTAATGGCTTGTGTCCATTCGTTTGTGTTGCTATATTTGGTGTCGCCAATTAAACGATTGTGCATATCAAAAGCACGTCTGTGTACGTTTAACCCTCCTGGTAAAGTTCCTTCGGTGTGGCAACCATCGTACATCGAGGTGAGCATAACCTTCCAAATACTTTCAAACTTTTCGTTAATTTCAGTTTTAGAACGCAATGCCAATTCGTTTTGCATTACAATTTCTGAAATGCTTTTACCTTCAGTTTTACAATAGTAAAGTAACTCGGTTCCTTTTTCGATAGGAAACGGAAAATGGAAAAAAACCTCCTGTTTCTTTTTTGCGCGCACTCGTTCTTTTTTTACTACAAATCCGCCACCAATAGAATAAAAGGTTTCGGAATGTTGTGAACCGTCTTTTAGAAACGCATTAAAAGTCATTCCGTTGGGATGGAACTCTAAAAACTTTCTATGAAAGGTAATATCGTTTTCTGGCTGAAATGAGATTTCCAATTCATCGTTTAACTTTAAGGTTTGTTTGTTTTTAATTTTTGAAATTATAGTTTCAATTTTTTCAGTAGGAAAAGTAACTGCATCAAAACCCGAAAGTCCTAATAAAAGAGCAATGTCGGTTGCGTGCCCTTTTCCTGTTAAGGAAAGCGAACCGTATAAATCTACCGAGACTTGCATTACTTGATTAAAAATATTTTTGGTTTTCAACTCTTCAATCCAGCGTCCAGCAGCGCGCCACGGACCTAAAGTGTGGGAACTCGAAGGGCCAACACCAATCTTTAACATGTCGAAAACACTAATACTTTCCATGATCTTTTTACAAGGTCACAAATGTAGAATTATTCTGTGATATCGAGATTTTATTTTATTGAAAAGAAATGGGTGATGAGTATAAAAAACTTATCAACAAAACAGAAATAATCCAAAATAAAATGGAAATATTCCATATTTTTGAACTGTGGAAATATTCAATTCAGGAAAACTCAATAAGGTGAAAAACAGGCACGCTCCCGAAGTGTCCAAACAAACAGGCTTTCCAAGTCCTGCCACGCATTACGCAGAACCGAGTATCGATTTACACAAGGAGTTAATCAACAATAGGGATGCGACTTTTTTTGTTCGGATTGATGGCGACGAACTTTCAGAATTTAATATTTTAGATAAGGATGTTTTATTGATAGACCGTTCCTTAAAACCTAAAAAAAATGACTTGGTATTGGTGGTGATGGAAGGAGAGTTTCGAGTTATTAAATTCCCAGAATCACCTTTAGAAACCGAATTTTTCCTTTGGGGATTAATCAGTTATATAATCCATTAC
Organism: Flavobacteriaceae bacterium; assembly: GCA_021648265.1. Classification (GTDB taxonomy): domain Bacteria; phylum Bacteroidota; class Bacteroidia; order Flavobacteriales; family Flavobacteriaceae; genus Marifrigoribacter. Next base: position 27,535 of record JAKITD010000006.1, read on the forward strand.
GCCCGATGATAGCTTTGGTAGATTGCAATAGTTTTTATGCCACTTGTGAGCAGGTTTTTCGTCCCGATTTATGGGGAACACCTGTGGTGGTGCTTAGTAATAATGATGGTTGTGTGATTGCTGCGAATAAGGAAGCAAAAGCAATTTCAGAAATCCCGATGTTTGAGCCTGTTTTTAAAATAAAGAAACAATTAATAAAAAATAAGGTGACATTTTTCTCCTCTAATTATACCTTGTATGGTGAAATGTCACAACGAGTCATGAATATTTTGGGCGCCTTTTCTCCGCAGGTAGAAATTTATAGTATCGATGAAGCTTTTGTAGATGTTTCAGGAATGAAATACCGTTCGTTAAACAATTTAGGACATCAAATGAAAGATAGAATTTATCAATACACAGGACTTCCTGTAGGTGTAGGAATCGCACCAACAAAGGTCTTGGCAAAACTGGCAAATAAGATTTCTAAAAAGAAAATTTCAGAAAATAAGGGTGTTTTTGTGATAGATTCCGAAGAAAAAAGAATCGAAGCTTTAAAATGGGCAGACGTAAAAACGGTTTGGGGAATTGGTAGTAAACACGCAAAACGATTAAAAAACATCGGAATTTTTACGGCGTATGAATTCACCCAACTTCCGGAAGAATGGATTCGGAAAAATATGTCGGTGGTTGGTGTTCGTATTTGGAATGAGTTAAAAGGGATTCCGAGTATTGAATTCAAAACAATGCCCAAGCCAAAACAGGGAATAGGTACCGCAAAATCATTTGGTAAAAAGTTGGAAGATTTGGGGATGATTCAAGAGGCTTGTTCGTATTATATAAGTGAAGTGAGTGAGGTACTTCGGAGTCAGAATTCCTGTGCAACCTATCTTCAAGTATTTTTGCATACCAATTATTTTAGCGATCGAGATAAGCAATATTCCAATAGTATTACGGTAACTTTAAGTATTCCTACGAGCGATACATTCACGTTAATTTCGGAAGCCAAAAAAGCATTGAATACCATTTACAAACCCGGTTATCGATTTAAAAAAGTGGGGGTTTGTTTAAGTGGAATAATTCCGAGGGAATACGTACAAGGAAACTTATTTGCACCACCACATTATAATAATAGCAAGCTAATGAGTGTCTTTGATACTATTAATCAGAAATACGGAAAATCCACGTTATTTTCAGGATTGGTAGGCACTCGAGTAAAGGAATGGGAATTGATAAAAGAGGGTCGGAGTCCGCGATATACTACGCAGTGGGGAGAGTTGTTGGAGGTTCCTTCGGTACGTTCCGATTCTCCTATAAGGTTTTGAAAACCTTGTAGGTATAAAATGTCATTGTACTCTTCGATACCATTCTTTAAATAAAAAATTACTCAGAGTGCTTTAGGAGTTAAGAGTAAAGGTCACTGAGCGAAGTCGAAGTGTCTGCCACCCTGTCATACGATTTCTGCTGGCATAAAGATTGCCATATACCAACTGTCTCGAATAATTTTTGAGATGTTAGAAAATTTGATAATTAAAAAATAATTTATAGTTATGAGTAAAATAATAGGAATCGATTTAGGAACAACCAACTCTTGTGTGGCTGTAATGGAAGGTAGTGAGCCAACCGTAATTCCTAATGCTGAAGGAAAAAGAACAACACCTTCAGTTATCGCATTTGTAGAAGATGGTGAAATTAAGGTAGGTGACCCTGCAAAACGTCAGGCAGTAACCAATCCAACAAAAACCATTTCTTCTATTAAAAGATTTATGGGTAATACCTATTCTGAATCTAAAAAAGAAGCAGAACGTGCTGCTTTTAAAGTAGTAAAAGGAGATAATGATACTGCACGTGTTGATATCGACGGAAGAATGTACACTCCTCAAGAATTGTCAGCAATGATTCTTCAGAAAATGAAGAAAACAGCTGAAGATTATTTAGGACACGATGTAACCGAAGCAGTTATTACAGTACCAGCGTACTTTAATGATAGTCAACGTCACGCAACTAAAGAGGCAGGTGAAATCGCAGGATTAAAAGTTAGACGTATCATCAATGAGCCAACAGCAGCAGCTTTAGCTTATGGAATGGATAAAAAAGGAACCGATCAAAAAATAGTAGTATTTGATTTTGGTGGAGGAACGCACGATGTATCTATCCTTGAATTAGGAGATGGTGTATTTGAAGTATTATCTACCGATGGAGATACGCATTTAGGTGGTGATGATGTAGATCAAAAAATCATCAACTGGTTAGCAGATGAGTTTAAAAAAGATGAAGACATCGATTTACGTAAAGACCCAATGGCTTTACAACGTTTAAAAGAAGCTGCTGAAAAAGCAAAGATTGAATTATCTGCTTCTACACAAACTGAAATCAATTTACCTTATGTAACGGCTACCGCTAGCGGACCAAAACACTTGGTAAGAAGTTTATCACGTTCTAAGTTTGAACAATTGATTGACGATTTAGTAAAACGCACTATCGCGCCTTGTGAGAAAGCATTAAAAGATGCTGGACTTTCAAAAAGCGATATTGATGAAGTGATTTTAGTAGGTGGGTCAACTCGTATTCCTGCAGTGCAAGAGGCGGTTGAAAAATTCTTCGGAAAGAAACCAAACAAAGGAGTAAATCCAGATGAGGTAGTAGCTTTAGGAGCTGCAATCCAAGGTGGTGTATTATCTGGAGATGTAAAAGATGTATTGTTATTAGATGTAACACCACTTTCATTAGGTATTGAAACTATGGGAGGTGTAATGACTCATTTAATTGAATCTAATACAACTATTCCAACTAAAAAATCACAAGTATTTTCAACTGCGGCAGACAATCAGCCAACAGTAGAAATTCACGTGATGCAAGGGGAACGTCCTATGGCGACAGATAATAAAACAATTGGTCGTTTTCATTTAGATAGTATTCCACCAGCACGTAGAGGAACTCCACAAATTGAAGTAACCTTTGATATTGATGCTAACGGAATTATTAAAGTAAGTGCTACCGATAAAGCAACTGGAAAATCTCAAGATATTCGTATTGAAGCATCTTCAGGATTAACAGATGAAGAAATTCAAAAAATGAAAGCAGATGCGGAAGCAAATGCCGATGCAGATAAATTGGCAAAAGAAAAAGCTGATAAGTTAAATGAAGCGGATGCAATGATTTTCCAAACGGAAAAACAATTGGAAGAATTTGGAGATAAGATTTCTGAAGACAATAAAAAACCAGTTGAAGAAGCGTTAGAAGAATTGAAAACTGCTTTTGAAACTAAGGAAGTTGAAACCATTCAACCCGCTTTAGATAAAATCAATGAAGCTTGGAAAGCTGCTTCAGAAGAGATGTACAAAGCACAAGCCGAAGCACAACAAGGAGCTCCAACAGGAGATACAGGTGCAGAAGATGAACCAACAGAAGAAAACAGTGATGTTGAAGATGTTGATTTCGAAGAAGTAAAGTAAGCAGAGAACCAATTTTGCTTTTCAAAATTGTGCGAATCGCTTATACTGAGCGTAGTCGAAGTATCTTGCAGAGAACCAATTTTGCTTTTCAAAATTGTGCGAATCGCTTATACTGAGCGTAGTCGAAGTATCTTGCAGAGAACCAATTTTGCTTTTCAAAATTGTGTGAATCGCTTATACTGAGCGTAGTCGAAGTATCTTGCAGAGAGCCTATTCCTGCGTCCATGTGCCACTGAAGCTTTAGCGGAGGAGCAAGGCAGGAATCTATTAAATAATAAATAAATTAAAGATGTCGTCTAAATATAATTTTAGGCGACATCTTATTATTTATAATATATCGTGAGCCTATTAGTGGCAGATAAAGTTCCGTAGAAGTGTTAAATAGAAATATAAAAGCGACCTAATTGGGTCGCTTTTTTTGTTTAAAACACTTAATAATAAAAATTTAGGCATTATATTGCCACTTTATAATTAACACTAAAAACAAATCGAAATGAAAAAATTAATTCTATCAATTGCTGTAGTTGCTTTAGTAGCATTTACAGTAACGTCTTGTAAGTCTGATGCAAAAAAAGAAGCAGAAGAAGTAACTACTGAAGTTAAAAAAGAGATTGAAAAAGAAGTTAAAGAAGTGAAAGAGGAAGTAGAAAAAACCATGCACGAAGGTGAAATGGCAATGGCTATGTACCAATGTCCTATGAAATGTGAAGAGGATAAAATGTATGACAAAGAAGGAAAGTGTCCTAAATGTAATATGGATTTAAAGAAAATGGAAAAACCTACAGAAGGTGAACATTCAGAAGGAGAAGAGCACAAGCATTAATCTTCTATAGAAATCGCATTTGTATTGTGATAAAAATTTAAAAAAGCTATATTGTCATAAAACAGTGTAGCTTTTTTTTATTCTATTTACTAGGGAAGTATATAATGAAAACGATTTTTGATGATAGAAATATTATTAAAATCGATTAATAGGCAGTAAAATACAAATTAACAAGTGTTACATTTGACTCATAAATAGTTAATAAAGGGCTACTCAACAATAATTTTTTTGACAACTTGTTTATCTTCAGTGGTAATTATTAACAAATACATACCACTTTCTACTTGTAAATTTATTTCAGAATTATTGTTTATTTTTTTTGCGGTTATTTTTCGTCCATCAATAGAGAATACTTCAACAATAGCTTCTTCTAAAAGCCCTTTTATAAATATTTTATTGGTTGTTGGGTTTGGATATACTTGTATGTTTGTAATGGCTTCATCTTCTATTCCTAAAGGTAAAGACCAAGGGCTTCCAACCTCTGTTCCCCAAATATATTCTACTAAATCTGGATGATCTATAAAAGGGTTTCTGTTAAATTGCCAATTATAAATAGTGTTGTTTCTGTTCATTTCAAAATCATCTGGCGGATCGTTTCTATGCCAATCTAAAATAGTAGCTAAATCCCCCATTTGTCCCGTTATACTAGGAAAATCATTAACAATCTGTAAGCCATTATAACGTATTTGCATATATAAAACGCCACGTGCAACATCACCTTTAAAGCTACCTAAATTTCCAGAAGGTCCATTATATTGTCCATAATGTTGGTTTCCTCTAGCACTATTTTCTGGTCCGTCTGCAGCTCTTAAAGCGTGAGCATCTGAGTTTCCGTGTCGTAATGAATCTGCTGTGGTATTCCAATAAACATTAATTCCGTCTGGAAAATCATCATCATCTATGCTGTAATAGCCTGCCAAAGATCTTGGAAAGGTATGTTCTCTATTCCATTTTCCGATATTGCTAGATGTGGTTTGAAAGTCTAATTTTGGTCTGCCTTGCTCTGTGTAAACTAACCAAACTTGGTTACTATTTGCTGGATTTTGGTCGGCTTCTTTTAAGATATCTATAACATCTGCATAGGTTTGTGCTCTTACAACACCTTCTTCTGCAATAATATCTTGAATTGCTTGCTCTAAATCTGTCTCGGATAAACCATCTAAACTGTCATAGTAATTGGTAGGTTGTGTACCTTCTACAATTCCGTAGGTAGGATTGGTTGGCGTGCCAAAAAGTGCTACCACAAAATCGTTATCAACTACTCTAATAGTTATAAAGTTATTAAACGGTATGTAGGGTGAAGATAAATTTGAGAATTGAATAATCATTTCTTCATCTCCTTCATCTATTACATCGTCAATTATTGTTATGGTTGTAATGACGCTATTTTCTCCGTTTGGGATAGTCACTGTAGTATTTCCTGAAAAATCTGAATTATCAAAATTTCCATTGTTTAATGTAAAACTAAATGTATAATCTGAAGTTACATTGGTTTCTGCTGTAAATGTAATGTCAAAACTTTCGCCTTCATCATACATAGTTTGTGGAGTAGAAATACTAATAGGGTTAAATGTAATTCCTCCTCCAAAATTTAACGCTCTTGGTGTTGGTTCCTTTACTGTATAGTTAACTCCGTCGTTATTTAATTGAATAGATTCTGTAGTTTTATTACCATTTTCATCTTCGTTTATTTGTTGTGTAATGCCTAAGAGGTTCATTAGGTTTACATCATCGGGATCGCTGGTGTCATAAACCAATGCATCAACAAGATTAGTTGTAGTCGCTAATGTTTCACCTGGAAAATCGGTATCGTCGCCTAAATATACAGCAACAGCATCAGCTCCTTGCTGTATTAAATTAGCAGGGATAATTGCCTGAGGAAAAGGAGTAACAGTGATGCTTCCAATTAAGAGTAATCCATTTTCGTCGGTGGTGTAAGGATCTAAATCTAAGGAGTAATAGCTTGAATCGCCACCACTTGTTGATCCATTAAAAAGCACCAACACATATCCATTTAAAGAAAAACTAGGAATGTCGGATTTAAGTTCAATAAATTCTCGGTCATCAATTCCTGGAGTATCACAATCTAATTCGTTAATGACAATTTGAGCTGTTGTTATTTGACTTGTTAATATGAGAATTAGAATAAAAAGTGTTTTTTTCATTTAAATACGTTTTACCGCAAATTTACATATATAAAACTCATAGGAACTGTTGTAACGTTATAAAATAAAAAAAAGTAAGAGGGCAACTTGCGATAAGATTTTGATACGAATGAATTAACAGAAGTGCTCTTATTAATTTTCTTCTTCAGATTCTATAGCGATTACCTCCTTGGTTTCAGGGATAATAAATTGTTGTTCTAAATCTAAAGATGCTCCGTGGGATAGTAATTCGATTGAGAAGTCATTTGTTACTTTTAAATTATTTTCAGCAACAATTAATTGTTTTAAATTTTTAGAATGAGCTAAATCACTAGGGATTTCACCAGATAGATCATTATCAAAAACATTTAATATTTCTAGGTATTCTAATTTTGTAACCGATTGAGGGATTGTTCCTGTAAGTTGATTACTACTTAAATGCAACTGATTTAAACTGGAAAGATTTCCGATTGTAGTTGGAATAGAACCAAATAAATTATTACCATTAAAGGCTAAGACTTTCAGGCTTTTAAGATTTCCTATTTCTGAAGGAATGGTACCTTCTAACTTATTAAAGGATAATTCTAAATTTTCTAGATTGGTTAATTGTCCAATAGAATTTGGAATTGTTCCTTCTAAATTATTAAATAAAAGACTGATAATTATTACTTTATCATCTTTAATGGTTACACCATGCCAATCACTAACTGGTTGGTTTAAATCCCAGGTGGTATTCCAAGAATTACCATTTGTTGAGGTGTATAAATCTTGTAGTGCTTGCTTTTCAGAAGTACTAATCTGAGCAAATAGACTAAAACTTAAAAATGTAAATACTATGGTTAGTTGTATGTTTTTCACGATATGAGGTTAAGAATAATCTTACATTATTATGTAAAGAAACAATATGTTGGGTTTAAAAACAAAAATATTCGACGAACTACATTATTTTTGTTTTTGATAAAAGCCTGATATAATCTGTATTAACCTCGTGTATGCCATTAAATACTTTGATATTAAGGTGATTACCAAATAATTTATTGCCTTTTATCTCTTCTTCCGTTTTACGTGCTTCGTTGATGTATTGGTCTTTATTTCCGTAGAGATACGTAACTTTTGCATTTTTATTTAAAAACGAAAAATCATCTTGTTTTAACTCATTTGGAATTCCACCAGAATGAAGCACCAAATATTGAAAGTCAATTTTTCTACTTGCAACCCAACGAGTAGCAATAGATACTCCTTGAGAATACCCTAAAACAATCAAGTTTTTTGGAGTGTTTTTCACTTCAGTTTTATAAACTTCATCAACATAAGCCAATACATTTTTTGTTTCTTCGGCGGTGTTTTCTTTTGTTAACCAAGAAGCTCCCACGTGTTTAAACTTTTTATCTTGATAATATTTTGAAGGTGCCTGAGGAGCTATAATAAAATTTTCTTCGGTATCTATTTCAGAAAAATACTTAATAAAATATTTGCTTAAATAACCCAAACCGTGAAATACTATCCACACGTTTTTAGTTTTTTCAGTATAACTATTTAATACTGAGTAGGTATTAGTAGTTGTATAGATTACTTTTTTTTCGCAAGTCATTTTGAAAATCGTTTTGTATTTTTACAAAAGTAAATTAATAATATGAACAAAAGCAAAAAGGAGGTTTTAGAAATGTGTAATTCGATTACTCCAAACACATTGATGGAAACTTTAGAGATAGAATTTATTGACCTTACCGAAGATACTTTAATTGCAAGAATGCCTGTTACACCTAAAGTACATCAGCCAGACGGCGTGTTACACGGTGGTGCTTCGGTAGCCTTAGCCGAAAGTATTGGTAGTGCAGCGGCTTTTGTTTTTTTAGATTTTAAAGAAATTACCATTCGTGGATTGGAAATTTCTGCCAACCATGTGAAAAGCATAAAAGACGGGTATGTTTATGCCAAAGCAAAAGCATTACATAAAGGTAGAACCACTCAACTTTGGCAAATTAGAATTGAAAATGAAGCAAACGAATTAATATCATTAGTTAAACTAACCACTATCTCGTTTCATAAATAAATGTCAGAATTTTTAAACATCCTCTACAAAGTTTCTAAGCATTATAACAATAAGGTTCCTTTTGTGATTTTTTCACTTCCAGAAAGTAAAAGTGTTAATGTCTATTTACAAAATAATGTTGAATTGTATGATACCTCAGCGTTTGGAGAAGATTGTTTTGTATTTGCTCCATTTGATTATCAAAAAAAATCCTGTTGTATTCCTTTAGAAAAGAGTGATGTTTTTGAAACGGATTTTGTTTATGAATCTATCAAAAAAAAGGAGATAGAAATTATAGAAGAGGATTCTGAAAAAGAAGCTTATTGCGATCAAATTAAAAAAGCAATTAGAGTTATTAAGTCTCGTCATGCGACTAAAATTGTGCTTTCTAGGAAAAGAAAATTGCCCTTGGCTGATTTTGATTTAGAACTATTAATCCATAGAATATTAAATTTATACCCTTCCGCTTTTCGTTATGTTTGGTATCACCCACATACAGGGTTATGGTGTGGAGCATCCCCAGAAGTTTTGGTACAAACTGAAGGAGTTTCATTTAAAACAATGGCTTTGGCGGGAACTAGAAAATATATTGAAAATGTTGAACCAAAATGGACTATTAAAGAAATTATAGAACAAAAAATTGTAGTTGACGCCATTTCAACAAGTCTGCAGAAGGTAACTTCTGTAGTTAAAATATCAAAAACATATAATCATCAAGCTGCGTCTTTAGTACATTTACGTACCGACATTAATGGGATTCTTAAAAAAGGAAAAGCAACATTATCAACCATTACTTCGGCATTGCATCCAACTCCAGCAGTTTGTGGAACTCCTCAAGATTATGCGAAAAAGTACATTTTAGAAAATGAAAATTACCAGCGAGAATATTACACGGGTTTTTTAGGACCTATTTGTGCTAAAGATTCTTGTTCAAATTTATTTGTAAACCTACGATGTATGAAAATTAAAAATAATAAGGCTCATTTGTTTGTGGGAGGAGGAATTACCATTGATTCTATTCCTATTAAAGAATGGGAAGAAACACAGCATAAACTACAAACCATGTTGCAAGTTTTAACCCCTATGATCTACTAAGTATCGCATTACAATTTGTATTTTTGTCTCGATGAAATATTCTAATAAAGATTTATCCCAAACTATAACTCAGTTATGTCTAGCTAAAGAAATTACAAGCATCGTAATATCTCCAGGTTCGCGTAATGCTCCTTTAACTATTGGCTTTACTGAAAATAATAATTTTACTTGTTATAGTATTGTTGACGAACGAAGTGCTGCTTTTTTTGCCTTAGGTTTGGCACAACAGTTACAAAAACCTATTGCTTTGGTATGCTCGTCTGGATCTGCTTTATTGAATTATTATCCTGCAATTGCCGAAGCTTTTTATAGTGATATTCCTTTGGTGGTTTTATCGGCAGATCGACCCGATTATCTGATTAATATTGGCGACGGACAAACCATCATGCAAGAAAATGTTTTTGAAAATCATATTTTAGATTCCGCCAACTGTATGGAAGGAGCGGTTTTTCAAGATTTTAATGAAGAAATCATCAATGTTGCATTAAACAAATCGATTGAAATTCAAGGTCCGGTTCATATTAATATTCCTTTTAAAGAACCTTTATATGAAGTAGTTTCGGAAGCCACAATTCATCCAAAAAACAATCCGCCGAAAATACTTAAGACTGTAATTTCTGAAGACTTATCAGAATTCTTGAAATATTGGAACTCAGCTAAAAAGAAAATGATTCTAATAGGAGTAATGCAACCTAACAGGATTGAACAACAATTATTAGATTATTTAGCTGAAGATAAAAGTGTAATTGTTTTAACCGAAACGACTTCCAATTTACATCACGAAAACTTTTTTCCTTCCATCGATCAATTGATTGCTCCTTTAACTGAAAAGGAATTTGAAGATTTACAACCAGATATTTTACTAACTTTTGGAGGAATGATTGTTTCAAAAAAAGTAAAAGCATTTCTTCGGAAGCATTCGCCAAAGCGACATTGGCACGTAGATTCTAAAAAAGCATTCGACACTTATTTTTGTTTGAGTCATCATTTTAAAACTTCAGCCAATCAATTTTTAAAAGAATTTCTTTCAAAAACGGAAACTATTAAAAGTAATTTTCAGAAGGAATGGTTGAAAGTAAAAGAACATCGTTTAGTGCAACATTCAGAATACGTAACGAAAATTCCGTATTCAGATTTTAACGTGTTTTCTGAAATTGTGAATGCTCTTCCAACTCACATTCAGTTGCAATTAAGTAATAGTGCGACGATACGTTATGCACAACTTTTTGAAATTGATAAAAGCATCGAAATGTTCTGTAATCGAGGAACCAGCGGGATTGACGGCTGTACCAGTACCGCTATTGGAGCTTCGGTAGCTTCAGACAAACCAACGGTATTAATAACAGGTGATCTTAGTTTTTTATACGATAGTAATGCACTCTGGAATAATTATATTCCTAAAAATTTCAAAATTATTATCATTAATAATGGTGGTGGTGGAATTTTCAGGATTCTACCAGGAGAAAAAGATTCAGATAATTTTAGTACTTATTTTGAAACCAAACATCAGTTAACAGCAACTCATTTAGCAACAATGTATGGTTTCGAATATAATTCGGTAGTTGAAGAAATTGAGTTGAAAGACAAATTAATTTCATTTTTTACAACTTCAGAAAAACCAAGTATTCTTGAAATTTTTACGCCTTCAAAAGTGAACGATCAAGTGTTGTTAGAATATTTTAAATTTATTTCTTAAGTAATTCTACCCCCCAATATATAGCACTATCTAAGTCATCAAAAGTTTGTAATGGTTTTTTAATGAACATTTTTTCTATTTCTATAACAACAGTGCTTTCACGTTCTTTATATTGCACGACTCCAATACCTTTTAAAGTAGGTATCATATTTAAGTATTTATAATCATTAGGGTCTAAGGAATATGAGTTTACCCTATTTGAAATATATATCCAAGGTTTGTCACCAATTATACTTAATAGCCGAATAAGTGTTTTGTATCCTGTTTTAAAGTTTACTGTTTTACCTTCAGAAATTTCTACAATAGCAATCCTTTCGTAGATGCTTATACAAACTTCTTTAGTCTTAATAATAACAGTTATCTTAGATTTATATTTTAACATTTAGTATTTAGTATAAAAATGTGGCGTGCGAATATAAATAAAAAAATGTAACAATCTAAAGAATATAAAACCGTGTATCTTTGCAACATGTTTGAAATAGGAAAATACACCACACTTACCATATTAAGAGATACCGATCCCGGGTTATATTTAGGAAAGGATGCAGATGCAGAAGACGTTATTTTATTGCCACATAAATACAAACCAGAAACGTTTGAAATTGGTGATGAAATCAAGGTTTTTGTTTATTTAGATTATGACGAACGTCCTATTGCAACAACTCTAGAACCTTTTGTAGAAATCAATGGCTTTGGTTATTTGCGTTGTGCAGATGTGACCAAACATGGTGCGTTTATGGATTGGGGATTGGAGAAACATTTGTTTGTTTCGTTTAAGGAACAAGCACGTCCAATGAAAGTTGATAACTGGTATATTGTGTATTTGTATTTGGATGAACAAACCACGCGATTGGCGGGTTCTAGTAAAACCAATCAGTTTTTGCAAAATGAAAAACTTACGGTTGAAGCCTATGATGAAGTTTCTATTTTAGTAACTCATTTAACCGATAAAGGTGCTAATGTCATTATTAATGGAGTACATAAAGGACTTATTTATTTAGAAGATATTTTTGAAGACATTAGAACGGGAGACCGTTTAAAAGCTTTTATAAAAAAGATTAGAGAGGATAATAAAATTGATATTGTACTTCAAAAACAAGGCTACAGAAGTATTGAACCCAATGCCAATTATATTTTAGATGAATTAAAAGCCTCAGGAGGATTTTTACCAATTCACGATAAATCATCCCCCGAAGTGATCAAAGAAACCTTGGGATTAAGTAAAAAAAGTTTTAAAAAAGCAATCGGAAGCCTTTATAAAGACAAGCAAATTATAATTAAAGAAGACGGAATAGAGCTTTGTTAATTATGAATTCTAAATTATGATTTCGGAGTTACCTTTGAGTTAAAAATGAAGCAATATCATAAACTTCAAAATCCGATATTCAATTAGTAAATTATTTGTCTGAGTTTAACTATATTTTCAACTTTAGACGCTTTTAAATACCTTCATATTTATCAAGAAGACCATTCGTTTGAAAATGTAATTTTCTTCTGAAAAAACTTGTTCCACCAATTAAATAGCCTTTAAAACCCAAAGCTTGTTTAGCCCAATTATGAAGGCTGAAATGGTCAGTATGTTTGATTATTTCACCATCTTTAATAATAAATTGAGCATCGATTTTATTATGGATTTTTCTTCCGGTTTTACTGAAAGTATAAAACGCTTCCCAATGAACAGAACCTGTTTTAGAGTTGCAAGTAATGTTTGTTGCTACGATTTTAAAGTTTTTCCCTTTCTGACTTTCACATAACATTCGCCACATATTTCCAGCCCGATTTCCTTTTAAAACTCCAAATGCAGGATCTTCAAAAACAATATCTTTATGGTAGCAACTCACCATGGTTTCTGCATCTAAATCGTTAAAAGCTTTGTAAAATATTTCAATTACGTTTTTCATTTCTTGATTTATATTTTAAATATAGTTTTTTGTAAAATTTTGATCTTCTATAAATATATTCCATTAAAAAAGAAAAAAGTATAATGGAAACAGCAATAATAACACTGTCTTTGCTAGTTGAGTATTGTTGAATAATCAAAGTAATTAAAGCGATACTGCATAAAATAAAGCCTAATAATGGTATTATTTTATTACTATTTGTTTTATTGGAAAGCTTAAATCCAATAAAATTTACGATAGCAAAAATTAATAAAAATCCTATACTTCCGGCAGTCGAAATACTTTCCAATTGTAAGGTATTGGTCAAAATCAATGTTGCAATTGAAGTTATTAATAACCCGATAGGCTGGTTCCAAAATAATTTGGTTAATGAATGCGGCAGTTCATCGTCTTCTGCAATTTCAAAGCTAACTTTACTTCCACCATAAAGGGAGGCATTTATAGCTGAAAAAGTTGAAATTAGCGCAGCAATAGTAATAACAGTAAAACCAACTTTACCTAACATGGGTTTGGCAGCTTCGGCTAATACATAATCTTGAGCGGTTGCAATTTCATTAAAAGGAAGTGAGCCTACAGTAACAATAGCAATAATTACATAAAGAATAATCACAAATATCACTGAATAAAAATATGCTTTCGGAATGTTTACTTTCGGGTTTTCAATATCTGGAACTGCATTTGCGATGAGTTCAAACCCTTCATAAGCAACAAAAATCACCATACCACCAGTTATTAATTGAATGGGGCTCTCCCAGTTCTTAATTGCTAATTGACTAATGTTTTCATTTCCGAAGAGCCCATACAAGCCAATAAAAACAAAAGAAATTAAAATTATCAGTTTAATCACAACTGCATAAGATTCAATTTTTCCTACAATTTTAATACTATAATAATTAATGGCGGTGGCAAATAGAATAATTCCACTTGCATAAATATGAAAGTTCATTGCCTTGTCTGAAGTGATTTCGTATAAATTAGGTGCATACGATCCAAAAGCCGAAGCATATAACGAGAGCATAATAATATAACTAATCCAAAGTAAATTGTTAATTCCACCACTAAAATAGGAAATCCCAAAACCTTCATTTATAAATTTAACAGTTCCTCCACGATTCGGAAAAGTGAGTGATAATTTTACATAACTATAGGAAGTTAATAGTGCAATAATTCCAGCTATTAAAAATGCGATGGGAGTTCCACCTTTTGCCAATGAAACAGCTAAACCAAGTACAGCAAAAATTCCGCCACCAACCATTCCGCCGATTCCAATAGAGATAGCTTCTTTTAAACTTATTTTTTTATTCATTTATTTTTAAAATTGATAAATGGTATAGATCCCTATTAATTTTGAGAAGTTGAAAATACAATATATTTATAATAATAATCAGTAACTCTTACCTAAATTCTTTTTAAAACTTTAAATTTACTAGTATCTTCGTGCCTTTCTGAAAAGAGACACAAATGAATTTTAAAGGAAAAACAGTGTGGATTACAGGAGCTTCTTCAGGAATTGGAAAAGCGGTTGCTATTGAATTATCCAATAAAAAACTTCATCTTATATTATCTGGAAGAAAAGAAAATGCACTTAATGAAGTAGCAGAAATTTGTCAAAATAACGGAAGTACAACCAGCGTTATTCCTTTTGATTTAGGAGATGAAGACACGATAAAAGAGGCTGCAAAATTTGTTTTAGAAAAAGAAACGAGGATTGATGGTTTGTATCATTTTGGAGGAATTAGCCAGCGATCTTTTGTTAGTGAAACCCCCCTTTCTGTAGATCGTAAAATATTTGAAGTCAATTTCTTCGGAACCATTGCACTTACCAAGTTAGTATTACCAGCAATGATTAAAAACGGAGTAGGTCAAATTGGTGTAACTACCAGTATTGTTGGAAAATTTGGGTTTCCTTATCGTTCCTCATATTCAGCAACAAAACAAGCATTACACGGTTTTTTTGAAAGCCTAAGAGCAGAAAATGTTCCTAATAACATTTTGGTTTCTATGATTATTCCGGGTCGGATTAAAACAAATATTTCGGTCAATGCTATTGGTAAAGATGGAAATGCACATAACAAAATGGATGAAGGACAAGATTCGGGAATGGAAGTTGAAAAAGCTGCAAGAATTATTGTTAGTAAGCTTCAGCGAGATAGAAAAGAGATTTTAGTTGGAGGAAAAGAATTAATTATGGTTCATATTCGTAGGTTTTTTCCTAGATTATACTATTATTTGTCGTCTAGAGTTCAACCATTATAATTATTTTTGAAAATTGAAAAGTAAGTATGAAAATTAACGGAATTCAACAATTAGGAGTAGGAGTAGAGAACGTTGACGAAGCATTTAAATGGTATCGTAAACATTTTTCGACGGATATTTTAATGTTCGATTCTGAAGAAACCGCCGAGTTAATGTTAACGCATACCGACGGAAAACCCAGAGAAAGACGTGCCATTTTAGCTTTAAGTTTAGAAGGTGGCGGCGGATTCGAAATCTGGCAACATACTGGTAAAAAACCTGCTACCATAAATTTTGAAATTCAATTAGGAGATTTAGGAATCAATATAGGAGTTTTAAAATCAGACAACGTAGAAGCTGCTTTTAACAAATACAAAACTTCTGGTTTAAATTTATTAGGTGAAGTATCAAAAGACCCTTCCGGAAACAAGCATTTTTATTTAAAAGACATCTATAATAATCTTTGGGAGGTAAAAGAATTTCCAGAAGTATTTAAAAAAGAAAAAGCAGTTAATGGTGGTGTTTTTGGAACTTTAATTGGAGTAAATAACATTGAAGATTCTCTAAAAGTATATCGTGATATTTTAGGTTACGATATCGTGGTATATGATGAAAAAGGAACTTTTGAAGATTTTTCTGAATTACCTGGAGGAACCAATGAATTTAGAAGAGTTTTACTAAGGCATTCCGATGTGAAGAATGGAGCATTTTCAGCATTATTTGGTAAATCTGAAATAGAACTAATACAAGTTTTAAACAGAGAAGCAAAAGATATTTATAAAGATAGAATTTGGGGAGATCCAGGATTTATACATTTGTGTTTCGATATCAACGAAATGGACAGTTTGCGAGAAAAAGTAAAAGAAGTAGGATTTCCATTTACCGTAGATAGTGCCAAAGCAATGGATACTTTTGATATGGGAGAAGCCGCCGGGAATTTTGCTTACATTCAAGCACCCGAAGGAACTTTAATCGAGTTTGTTGAAACTCATAAAATACCTTTAGTAAAAAAGATTGGTTGGTATATAGATTTAAGAAAACGAGGAACGCACCCTTTATCCAAATGGATTTTAAGAATGTTCCGATTTATGCGAGTGAAGTAATATTAAAAATTAGGACTATGGTTGTATTTATTATAAAATTTATCTAGTATATCTAAAACTTCATCTTCGGTATCAACCAAATCCACCAAATGTAAATCGTCAGGACTTATATTTCCGTAGTCTTTTAATAAGGTCCCTTTAATCCAATCTACCAATCCGCTCCAAAAATCAGTTCCGACTAATATAATTGGGAATTTTCCGATTTTATGAGTTTGTATAAGTGTAAGTGCTTCAAAAAACTCATCTAAAGTTCCAAAACCTCCAGGCATTACTACGAACCCTTGCGAGTATTTTACAAACATTACTTTCCGAACAAAAAAGTAATCAAAATCAATACTTTTATCTCTGTCAATATAAGGGTTGTCATGTTGTTCAAAAGGTAGTACAATATTTAATCCTACCGAAGTTCCGCCAGCATTATGAGCTCCTTTATTTCCAGCTTCCATAATTCCAGGACCACCACCGGTAATTACTCCGTAGCCGTGTTCTGCTAATGTTTTTGCAATATTTTCTGCCAATTGGTAGTACTTATCATTTGGTTTCGTTCTAGCCGAACCAAATATAGACACACAAGGACCTATTTTACTTAGTTTTTCATATCCACTTACAAATTCTCCCATGATTTTAAAAATACCCCAAGAGTCGTTTGTTTTTACTTCATTCCAATTTTTTGGATTTCTTTCTTTTTTCATATGTATTTTCCGAGAAAGCGGAATACTTATTTTGTATTTTAGTTAATCAATGATTGTTTATAATTACTGCCTACTGAAGGTTGTTTGCTGAAAATAGAGCAAGCTAATGTAATTCTTTTTTAAGAAATTTTGCAGTGTGACTATTCTTGATTTTAATAATTTCTTCAGGAGTTCCTTTGGCTAAAATTTTTCCACCACCTTTTCCTCCTTCTGGACCAATATCAATGATGTAATCTACCGTTTTTATAACATCAAGATTATGTTCAATAATTACAACCGTATTTCCTTTTTCAACCAATTTATTAAGCACTCCTAATAACACTCTAATATCTTCAAAATGGAGTCCCGTAGTAGGTTCATCTAATATATAAAATGTGTTTCCAGTATCTATTTTTGAAAGTTCTGTCGCTAGTTTAATACGTTGTGCTTCTCCTCCAGAAAGTGTGGTGGATTGTTGCCCCAACGTAATATAACCCAATCCAACATCTTGTATGGTTTTTAGTTTTCGGTAAATTTTCGGAATGTGTTCAAACAGAATACAAGCATCTTCAATGGTCATTGCTAAGACATCGTAAATGGATTTTCCTTTGTATTTTATTTCTAAGGTTTCCCGATTGAAACGTTTTCCTAGACAAGTTTCACATTCTACATAAACGTCGGGAAGAAAATTCATTTCAATAACCCGTAAACCTCCACCTTTGCAGGTTTCACAACGACCTCCCGTGACATTAAAACTGAAACGTCCTGGTTTATAGCCACGAATTAAAGCTTCAGGAACTTTGGCAAATAAGCTTCGTATTTCTGAAAAAACACCCGTATAAGTAGCTGGGTTGGAGCGAGGTGTTCTTCCAATAGGTGATTGATTGATGTCTATTACTTTATCAATATTCTTTAAACCTTCAATCTTTTTATAAGGCATTGGCTTTTTAACCCCATTAAAGAAAAAAGCATTAAGTATTGGATATAAAGTTTCGTTGATCAAAGTAGATTTCCCACTTCCTGAAACTCCCGTCACTCCAATCATTTTTCCCAATGGAATTTCAATAGAAACATTTTTTAAATTATGTCCCGTTGCTCCCGTAAGTTTTAGGGTTTTTCCATTTCCTTTTCTTCTTTTCTTCGGAATTGCAATTTCTTTTTTTCCGTTGAGGTAATCCGCAGTTAGTGTGTTGTGTTTTAAAATTTCTTTTGGAGTACCAATCGAATCTATTTCGCCACCGTGCTTTCCAGCTGCAGGACCAATGTCAATTACATAATCGGCAGCTTCTATCATTTCTTTATCGTGTTCTACTACGATAATAGAATTTCCAATATCTCTAAGTTTAATTAAAGAATGGATTAGTTTTTCATTGTCACGTTGATGAAGACCAATACTTGGTTCATCCAAAATATAAAGTACGCCAACCAATTGCGAACCAATTTGTGTTGCCAATCTAATTCGTTGTGCTTCACCTCCTGAAAGTGATTTAGAACTTCGGTCTAATGCCAAATATGTAAGACCCACATCTATCAAAAATTGCAAACGGTTTTTTACTTCTTTTATAATCTCTTCAGCAATTTTTAATTGGTTTTTTGAAAGCCTTTTGTGTAAATTATTAAACCAATCTGCCAATTCAAGAATATCCATATGGGCTAAATCGGCAATGCTTTTGTCGTTTACTTTAAAGTATAAGGATTCTTTTCTAAGTCTTGCTCCGTTGCATTCTGAACAATCTACGTGATCCATATAATCTTTTGCCCAACGCTTTAATGATTTTGATTCGTTGTCGTTAAAAGTGTTTTGAAGGAAAGTCACGATACCTTCAAATTCTATTTTATAGGTACGAGTGATTCCGAGGGTTTTTGATTCAACATCAAATTTATCATTGGTTCCGTAAAAAATAACTTCTATGGCTTCCTTCGGAATTTTATTAAAAGAATCACTTAACTTGAAATCGTATTTTTGAGCGATTAACTCCAACTGTTTAAAAATCCAATTTTGTTTCTGTGAACCTTGTGGTGCCAATGCTCCTTGATTGATAGAGAGGCTTTTATTAGGAACTATTTTATCAAGGTTTACTTCGTATAATTTACCAAGTCCTTTGCATTTAGGACACATTCCTTTTGGGGAGTTAAAAGAGAAATTATTGGGTTCCGGATTGGGATATGAAACACCACTTGAAGGACACATTAGCGAACGACTAAAGAATCTTGTTTTATCGGTTTCATTATCCAATACCATTAACACGTCTTCACCGTGGTACATTGCTGTGATGATAGTTTCGGAAAGACGTTTGTTGTTGTTTATTTCTGAAGTGATTTTAAGTCGATCAATAACAATCTCAATATCATGTGTTTTGTAACGGTCAAGTTTCATTCCAGCAACAATATCTCTCACTTCACCATCTACTCTTACTTTTAAAAAACCTTGTTTGGCAATTTGCTGAAATAATTCTCTGTAATGTCCTTTTCTAGAACGAATAACAGGAGCTAAAATGGAAACTTTTTTAGTGTCGAAATCTTTCAGAATTAATTCTTGGATTTTATCATCGCTATAGCTTACCATTTTTTCTCCAGTGTTGTAACTGTAGGCATCACTGGCTCTGGCGTAAAGAAGTCGTAAAAAATCGTAGATTTCAGTAATTGTTCCCACGGTAGATCGTGGACTTTTACTAGTGGTTTTTTGTTCAATGGCAATTACGGGAGAAAGCCCTTCAATTTTATCTACATCGGGACGTTCCAGTCCTCCTAAAAACTGACGAGCGTAAGCTGAAAAAGTTTCAATATACCGACGTTGCCCTTCCGCATAAATCGTATCGAAAGCTAATGATGATTTTCCACTTCCAGAAAGTCCCGTAATGACGACTAATTTCTCCCTTGGAATTGTGACGTCAATGTTCTTTAAATTATGAACTCTCGCACCATAAACTTCAATAAAACCTTCATTTTTTGCCATAGCTTGCAAAGGTAATTAAATTCATCTTTAAATTATTTTTAGATTTAATTAATTGTCTTTACGAACGAAGTGAAGTAATCTCATGATTTAATGATCATTTACTTATTTTTTTAAAAAGAAATTAACTAACATCAAAAGATAGCCACAGTACTCGTACCTCACACTTCGCTTAGATATTTTGAATGTAATTATGAATTAATCTCTTTTGAAAGAAACTGATAAAAAGTGGTCGCCAAATAGAAAATAATGCTCACGATGGTAGCATAACTGATAATTAAAAGTAGAATAGGTAAATTAAATAATAAAAACGCTAGAGGAATAAGAACACCAAAAAGTACTAAGAATAAAAATATTCCGTACATATATTGTAGTAATTTTGGCATTTCTGTAGTTGCATCTTCTTGAAGTTGGTATAGTTTTGGAATAATATCATTCGACATATAATCACCAAGTTTTGAAAGAAAAACTTCATTAAATGATGAGTCTTCAAAAACTTCTGAATCAATAGAATTTGCCAAAGCAATAATTTTTTCTTGATGTCTTTCAAAAACCGACTCTATATCTAATGTTTCTTTATAAACCCCGAATTTATACCCAAAATAATATAATAATCCAGTACCACATTTATGTTCCAACCATTTTTCGATGATAGCTTTGTCATATATTTTTGGAAACTGCATATTCTTAGGTAATTTGCGTTCCTTGGGTTTGGTCATTAATAATGACTTCAACTCAAGGTATAAATTTTCAGTATCTCCATAATGATGACTTTCTTGAAGAAACTCTATAGCTAACTTAGACTTTCCTTTGTAAAATTCTTTTACTTCAAAGAAATTTAAACCTTCATATTCATCATCAATATAATCTTTTAAACCAGGAAGCCACATTTTTGATTGCAATAATAAACCTACAATCTCCCTGAAATTATGTACTTTTTGAGTAATCTTACTTAAATTGTCAATTACAAGTACCCGATTATTTTTTAATCCCAAAGCTGAAAATGCCAAATAAACCATAATTATTGCAGCTAAAAATCCGCTAATGCTAATAAATATGGTTGAAGCATTTCCAAGTACTTCTATAAAATCAGGAATTGCAAGGGTTTTTTGCCAAAGAAGAAAAATAAGTGTAATACAAATAAGACCACTAAATACAAGCGGTATCAAGGTAAATATATCCCTAAAGAATGATTTTTTCTTCATAAGTATTACTCAAAATTAAAGTTGAGGATGTTTGTTTTTGAACTTTAATTTCTTGTTTTGAAATTTAGTTTGGGATACCAAAAATAAGTCTTTTTCAATTATTTTGTAGTAAAAAGACTACAATTCGTTGAAACGCAAGGATATTCGATGAAGCGTTGTATGAAAATTAGTAGCCAACTGCAGTATCATCACCACGACGATCTGCTCCACCTTCCAATTTTCCGTTGGGTAAGATTCTAATTCCATCTACTTTCCCAATGATGGTAGAATTTTTTTCTTCTACATAATAGCCTTTACTAACAAGGTATTGTAGTGAGTCTTTAGGAAATGAATTTGGTTCAAAACGAATTACATCTGGCAACCATTGATGATGAAATCTTGGTGCATCAACTGCTTGTTGCATATCCATTTCAAATTCATATACATTTAAAATGGTTTGTAAAACGGAAGTAATGATTGTAGAACCTCCCGGGGAACCAACAGTCATCCAAAATTCACCGTCTTTTTCAATAAGAGTTGGAGTCATAGAACTTAACATTCTTTTCTGTGGTGCGATAGAATTTGCTTCGCCGCCAACAAGCCCGTAAATATTAGGTTCACCGGGTTTTGCACTAAAATCGTCCATTTCATTATTCAAGAAAAATCCAAGTTCATTGGAATATAATTTTGAGCCATAAGCTCCGTTAAGTGTTGTTGTTACTGCTATTGCGTTTCCAAATTGATCTACAATAGAATAATGTGTGGTTTCTGAACTTTCAAAACCAGGAATACTTCCATAGCTCAAACTATCTGATGAAGTCGCTTTGTCAAACGAAAAATCCTTCATTCGATCTTGTAAATAAGCATCACTAATTAAGGTTTCTGAAGGAATATCAATAAAATCGGGATCGCCTAAATAATAACTTCTATCTGCATAAGCTCTTCGCTCTGCTTCTGTAATAACTTGAATGGTCTTGGTACTGTTATGACCATATTCTTTTATAGGATAGGGTTCAATAAATTTTAATATTTGCGCCAAACAGATCCCACCACTTGATGGTGGAGACATTGAAATAATTTTAAGGTTTTTATAGTTAAATACAATTGGTTCACGCCATTCTGCTTCATAAGCATTCATATCTTCCATCGTGATTATTCCATTTTTTGATTGAATAAAATCCACTAGCATTTTAGCGGTTTTACCATTGTAAAATTCTGATCTTCCATTGTCTGAAATACGTTGTAACGTTTTTGCTAATGCTAAATTTTTAATGGTATCTCCCTCTTTGTAAGTTTCAGTATATAGAGAGTTTTCGTCATTTGTTTTTAGAAAAATAGGTTTAAAATGAGCGATTCTACTCGCTTGATATTTGGTAACGATGTATCCTTTTTCAGCAAGCTCGATTACGGGTTTTAAAATTACTTCTATAGGAAGTGAACCTAATTTTTCGTGAACGGCAAACATTCCAGCAATGGTTCCAGGAACACCAACTGCCAAGGATCCTGTCTTACTTTTTTCTGAAATAAAATCACCGTTTTCATCTAAATACATATCTCTATGAGCGGCAATGGGTGCTTTTTCTCGATAGTCCAAAGCCCCAATTTCTCCGTATTGAGTGCGATACACCATAAATCCTCCTCCAGCAAGATTGCCAGCAACTGGAAAAGAAACTGCTAAAGATAACTCTGTCGCAATCATAGCATCAAAA
The DNA here is from genome assembly GCA_021648265.1 of Flavobacteriaceae bacterium. GTDB lineage: Bacteria > Bacteroidota > Bacteroidia > Flavobacteriales > Flavobacteriaceae > Marifrigoribacter. The sequence continues at coordinate 50,512 of JAKITD010000006.1, forward strand.
GCATTTCCTCCTTTTTTAAGAATTTGAATACCAATCTTTGAAGCTTCTTCTCTTGCCGAAACCACCATAGCTTTATCAACAATAATACTTTTTTTGACTTCAACTTTTGTCTCTGTTTTTAAAGTTTCAGTGTTAAGTTCATTTTTTACTTTTTCTTTACAAGAAATGATTAAAAGCGTAATAAGTATGAAAAGTATTTTCTTCATAATTCGAGGAGTTTATTTTTTGAGAAGTCTTGCAGTTCAGTAAAAAAGGAAGTGAATTCTTCTTCAAATTCAGTATAGAATTCTTCCAATTCAATAACAGCAAAATTCATTTTTGAGATGTTTTTTGTTCTGTAATTCATTTGTACTAAAATCCGACTAATTCCCGGAATGGTTGCATAGCTTAACAGCCAATTATCTGAAATCATATAAGGCATCATTCTTCTGATTCGTGAAGGCAATACTTCAAAATTTGTACGAAGTAATTTATAAAATTCTTGAATGTATTCCTCCAAAGGTTGTTGGTGGTATTTTGACCAATTTTTCGCTAAAAAATGATCGTATAAAATATCGACAATTACGCCACTGTAATGTCCGTAATTTTCGTGCAAACGTTTGGTGCTTTTTCTAACAGTTGGGTGTTGGTCGGTAAAGCTGTCAATGCCTCTGTGTAAAAGAATTCCTTTTTGAATTTCAAGTGGATATTTTTGATATTTCTTTCCTTTAATTCCGTCAGCAATAAAGTTACCAATTATCACGCCTTCGCTATCACCAGAAAGATAAATATGTGCTAGATAATTCATTTATATATGTTCATTTCGGCTCCGCTCAATGACCGATTCCGTACCCTGAGCGGAGTCGAAGGGGACATAGTATTCATTAAATAATTATATAATATATACTCGGACAATTTACAAAAAGCTTAAGAAGTTTTTGTGATTTTAAAAGTATCTTTGCTAATGTTTATTTTTTTAGTCTTTAAAACATAGAACATAATAAATAACACTTCGATACATTCCGATAAAAAAAATCGGAATACTTAGTGTCCTAAATAAAAATAAATTTTAATAAATATGACATTAATAAAGTCCATTTCAGGAATTCGAGGAACCATAGGAGGCACTCAAGGCGATAATTTAACACCTATAGATGCAGTAAAATATGCAGCTGCTTATGGTGCTTGGGTAAAATTGCAACGTGAAAAAGACAACTACAAAGTGGTGGTGGGACGTGATGCAAGAATTTCGGGAAATATGATACAACAATTGGTGATGAATACTTTGGTTGGAATGGGTATTCATGTGGTAGATTTGGATTTGTCAACCACTCCAACTGTCGAAATGGCGGTTACAATGGAGCGAGCTGACGGTGGGATTATTCTAACGGCAAGTCACAACCCAAAACAATGGAATGCCTTAAAATTATTAAATAAAGATGGCGAATTCTTAAATGCAGTTGAGGGTCAAAAAATATTAGACCTAGCTGAAAGTGGAGATATAAATTTTTCTGAAGTAGATGATTTAGGAAGAATAACTAGAAATCAAGCCTATATTGATTTGCATATTGATGAAATTTTAAATTTATCATTAGTAAATGTTGAAGCTATAAAAGAAGCGAAATTTAAAGTAGTGGTTGATGCAGTAAATTCAACCGGAGGAATTGCTGTTCCAGAATTATTGGAACGTTTGGGTGTTCATCCAGTAAAATTATATTGTGACCCAACTGGTGAATTTCCTCATAATCCAGAGCCTTTAAAAGAGCATTTAGGTGATTTAATGAAAATGGTAGTCGATGAACATGCCGACTTCGGAATTGTAGTAGATCCCGATGTAGATCGATTGGCTTTTGTAGATGAAAATGGGGAGATGTTTGGCGAAGAATATACCTTAGTTGCCGTTGCAGATTATGTGTTACAAAACACCAAAGGGAATACGGTTTCAAATATGTCGTCTTCTCGTGCATTACGTGATATCACTCAAAAACATGGAGGAACTTACACCGCAAGTGCCGTTGGTGAAGTAAATGTGGTGGTAAAAATGAAAGAAACCAATGCGGTTATTGGAGGTGAAGGAAATGGCGGAATTATTTATCCAGAATTGCACTACGGAAGAGATAGTTTGGTGGGAATTGCTTTGTTTTTAAGTTATTTATCGGATATAAGAATGTCGGTGAGTGTACTTCGGAAAACATATACTTCCTATTTTATGAGTAAGAAGAAAATTCAGTTAACACCACAATTGGATGTGGATGCGCTTCTGAAAGCAATGGAAGAGAAGTACGCTTCTGAACAAATTAACACCATTGATGGAGTGAAAATTGATTTTGCTGAAAATTGGGTTCATCTTAGAAAATCCAATACAGAACCAATTATTAGAATTTACACAGAAGCTAAAACCCAAACAGAAGCAGACCAATTAGCTGATAGAATTATTGGAGAAATAAAAATCATTGCGAATATTTAAATAATAAAAGGATGTCCAAGGGAGTACAGAATTCGGTTTTAGAGAACTATTTTAATCAGTTTAGAAAAAATATTGTTGGAATAGATCAAACTTTTGAATCGCCTTATGGTACTAAAAAAATTGTTTATGTAGATTGGACAGCCAGTGGAAGATTGTACGGACCAATTGAAGAAAAAATGTCTCAACAATTCGGTCCTTTTGTTGCCAATACCCACACTGAAACCACAGTAAGCGGAACGGTTATGACCTTGGCATATCATGAAGCTAGAAAAATTATTAAGCAACACGTTAATGCAGATTTAGAAGAAGACGTTTTTTTGCCAGCAGGTACAGGAATGACGGGAGCTGTAAATAAATTTCAACGCATATTAGGTTTAAAAATTCCAGAGAATTTAAAAGAGAATATTCAGATTCCTGAAAAAGACAGACCAATTGTTTTTATTTCACATATGGAACATCATAGCAATCAAACCTCTTGGCTAGAAACCATAGCAAGAGTTGAGGTGGTGCCAAGTGATGAAAACGGACTGTTTAGCCTTGCAAACCTAAAAGTGTTAGTTGAGAAATATAGGGACACGCCAATTAAAATTGCTTCAATAACTGCTTGTTCTAATGTAACAGGTATAACTACTCCTTATCACGAAGTTGCCAAATTAATGCATCAAAATGATGGCTTGTGTTTTGTAGATTTTGCCTGTTCTGCACCTTATGTTTCAATTGATATGCATCCTGAAGATCAAGAAGCATATTTAGATGCTATTTTCTTTTCTCCGCATAAATTTTTAGGAGGACCAGGAACCAACGGAGTTTTAATTTTTAACAAAAAAATGTACCATAATTTAGTACCTGATTGCCCAGGAGGAGGTACGGTAAGTTGGACAACCCCTTGGGGAGATCATAAATTTTTAGATAATATTGAAGACAGAGAAGACGGAGGAACACCGGGATTTTTACAAGTAATAAAAACCTCTTTAGTAGTTAAATTAAAAGAAAAAATGGGCGTTCATAAAATGATGGAACGTGAAGAAGAATTGGTTTCATATATATTTAGAAGGTTGAAGTTACATCCTGAAATTAAAATATTATCGGCTCATAATGAACACCGTTTGGGAGTAATTTCCATTTTAATAGGAAACCTACATCACGAATTAGCCGTTAAAATATTAAACGATCGTTTTGGGGTTCAAACTCGTGGTGGTTGTAGTTGTGCAGGTACTTACGGTCATTATTTGTTAAAAATAGATCATCAGAAATCGGATGCTATTATTGGAAAATTAGAAGATGGAACCTGTGAGTTTAAACCTGGATGGGTTCGGTTTTCAATTCATCCAACTACCACCAATGATGAAATTAAATATGTGTGTGATAGTATTATTTTACTTTCAGAAAACTACGAAGCATGGGTAAAAGATTATCAAGCAAAAGAAGGGGGATATGTTCATAAAAATGAAGTAGCTACCCCTTTAAACAAATCTTGGTTTGAGTTTTAATTTACTTTAAATTTTTCAGGTACTTTATCACGATGTTTCCAACGTTTGTGTGTCCATAAATAATATTCTGGATTTTCATAGATTAGCTCTTCCAAAAATTTAATAAACATATCGGTGATTTCGTAATCTTTATATTTATTTGCATCAAGAGTAACAGTTTTAAAGGTAGTTTCGTAATAACCACGTTTTATTTTTTTGGTTTTAAAAAACATCACAGACATATCCAATTCTTTTGCTAAAACTTCAGCACCAGTATGAACAGGAACTTTTATTTCCATAAAATCGGTCCAATGAAATGCTTTTACAGCTTTTGGAGATTGATCTGATAAGAAACCAAAAGTAGCCATTTTGCCCTTGTTTTTTAATTTTTTTAAAGTACTAACAGTCTCTTTTGTTGTGATTAGGGAGGTGTTATACTTGGCTCTAATTTTCTGTACCAATCGATCAAAATACTTGTTATCTAATTTTTTATAAATAGCATAACCATCAAAACTTACATAGCTTTGAAGAATAAAAATCCATTCCCAACTTGCGTAATGTGCGCACATTAACATAATACTCTTGTTGTTTTTTTCCACTTCAAGAATCTCTTCAATATTGGTAAATTTGAATCTTCGTTTTATTTCCGCTTCTGAAATGGTAAGGGTTTTGATAGATTCAAAAATCATATCACAAAAATGTTGATAGAATTTTTTGGCAATGTTTCTAATTTCTTTATCAGATTTTTCTGGAAAACAAAGTTTAAGATTTTCTCGAACCACTTTTCTTCTGTAACCTAAAATGTAAAATACAAAAACATACAAAACAGTAGAAAATATATATAGGACTCTTGTTGGTAAAATGGAAAGCAACCAAATTATTGGGTAAATTAATATATAGGCTAATAAATGCATCATATAGAAAAAGGAATAAACTTTTTTTGTTAGCGCAAAACTAACTAATTTTACTTCATAAATAAAGAAGATGTTTTATGAATAATATGCCACATTTTGCTGCCTTAGGAATTATCATTGCCAATGTGTTGTTTTCAATGAAAGGATTTGATGATTTTTCGTTTTTTGAAAAATATAAATTCAATATTGGAGGCATAAAAAAAGGAGAGCAAATACGAATGATAAGTTCAGGTTTTCTACATGCGGATATGTCGCATTTAATTTTTAATATGTTGACGCTTTACTTTTTTGCAGATATTGTAATTATTACTGTGGGCTTTGTAAGTTTTTTAATTATCTATTTTACAAGTTTGATAGTAGGAAATTTACTTTCGTTTTATTTTCATAAAGATGAATATCATTACAGTGCCATTGGTGCGAGTGGAGCGGTTATGGGGATTTTATATGCTGCGATTTTGTTTTATCCAGATATGAATTTGTATTTATTCTTTGCATTACCGATTAAAGCTTGGTTGTTTGGGATTTTATATTTGTTTTATTCTATCTACGGAATGAAAAAACAATTAGGAAACATTGGTCACGATGCTCATTTTGGAGGAGCAATTGCAGGATATGTACTAGCAATTTTATTTGCTCCATCAATTCTTCAAACACAATTATGGATTGTTGGTGTTTTGGCAATACCTATTATTGTATTGTTTATTTTAATGAAACTTAAAAAAATTTAAAATTTATTATTATGAAAAATTTCACAACAATTATCCTATGTTTATTTATTAACACAATTTTGTTTTCACAAAGCACTATTCAACCTACAGTATCAGTTATGGGAGAAGGTATTGTTAGTGTTGTTCCAGATGAAGTAGTTATAAATGTTCAGATTGAAAACAAAGGAGACCAGCCTAAAGAATTAAAAACAAGAAACAATCGTATTGTTAACGAGGTTTTACAAAGTATTAAAAAATTAGGTATAGAAGATAAAAATGTAAAAACTCAGTATGTTCGACTTCAAAAAAATTACGATTATCAAACAAAGGCATATAGTTATTATGCCAGTCAATCTATCTCGATAAAACTAACAGACTTGTCTAAATATGAATTATTAATGAGTACAATATTAGATAAGGGAATTAATAGAATTGATGGCATATTGTTTTCTTCATCAAATGAAAAAGACTTGCAATCGGAAGTAAGAAAAAAAGCAATAGAAAACGCCAAATTAAAAGCAGAGGAATATGCAAGTGTTCTAAATCAGGAGGTTGGAAAAGCAATAACTATTAGTGAGTTTTCAATAAACCCAAATCCTACACCACTATATGAAACAGCTTCGAGGGTTGCATCAGATGGAGTAAATATTTCTCAACAAACACTTTCTGTGGGTGTTATTGAGATACGTTCTTCAATTAATGTAACTTTTCTATTAAATTAATTGAGGATAAATTTATACTTTTTACTTTGTAAATAAAAAACAATTCCTTTTCCAGTAAGTTCTAATATATTTAAAGCCCGACATAATGAAATGACGGGCTTTTTTGTATAAATAAAAGAGGATTAATTATCTCTTTATTACCTGTTTTACAGTGCTATAGTTTTGAGTATTAATATGTACAAAATAAATGCCAGAGGCATAGTTTTCCATAGAAACCTGAATGTTATTTAAGTTATCTTGTAAATCAATATTCTTAATAACACGTCCATTTATATCAAATATCTGTATTTGTTTAAGTACTTCATTGCTGCTATTGTTAATAGTTACAATATTACTTGTAGGGTTTGGATATATAGTAGTGTTATTGTCAAGTTCATTGTCATTAACACTTAGCAATTCTCTAGTAATTTCAAAAGTAAAATCTCCAGTTTCGTAAAAAAACCCGTGTATTAAAATTGAAAATTCTGTAGCCCCATCGCTTTCGAAAACCACCTCAGATTGTTCTCCTCCACAAGCATCGTCATTTCCAGCCACACATTCGAGAGGTGCTACCGAACAATCTCCTGTATAAATAGATATTTTGGTATCGTAATCTGCTGTACCGCTACCAGAACAGGTAGTAACAGTTATATCTGAAGGCATCCCGCTATCATCATTTAAATAATACCAAACTCCTGCAGCTGTAATATCTACATCACAAAACTCAGCAGAACTAGTATCTATAGTAGCGTCTATTGTTGTTCCAGGTATAATATCTCCAACAAATACTTCTATTGCATTTTCACAATTATCATTAGCTACAGATGATGTAAATAACTCTAAACAAAAAGAGGTGTTAACAGGGTAAATGGAAAAGTTAAATACTTGTATTAGTAATTCGTCTCCTATTTCCCATCCATTTATAATTATACCATCTGTGCCAGATAATGTTGCACAAACTATCTCATTATAAGGGGCTACAGCTTCTCTTATCGAAATTCCAGGAACACCATCACCACTATACCATATTAAATTTTCTGTTGTTGCTGTCCAACTATAAAATCTATCTAAATATGGATCGGGACCTGTACAGGCACTATCTAAGCCACTAAGTGTTGTGCCGTCATTTGATGTAGTGTTTGTAAATGTATAGGTGTCACATCCAGTTCCTTGTGGAGATGGTATGATAGGTGTTGCTCCTGCTGCAGTATCGTTAGGTGGTGGAGGTAATGGTGTGTAAAGTTCTAAACAGAACGATATATCAACATCCTGGGTGCTAAAACCATATACCTGTATGATTAGCTCGTTTCCTATAGACCAGCCAAATAAAACTTGATCTTCAATAGGAGAACCCCCGTTTATACAATATATTTCTGTTTCAGGATATGCGGCATCTCTAATTGAAATTCCTGGGTTGTTTTCGTTTCCGTTCCATACCAATCCAATTGTTGTAGCAGTCCAAGTGTAAAAGCGGTCTAGGCCTGTATATTCTGTATCACAAGTAGAATCTAGTCCGCTGTCTGTTGTGCCATCACCAGCAGTGTAAGCAGTAAATGTAAAAGTATCACAGCCTGTTCCTTGTGGAGACGGTGTTATAGGTGTTGCTCCTACTGGGTTATCATTAGCTGGTGCTGGTGGTAGATAAAAAGTTTCAAGTTCAAAATTGCCTGTTTGGTTGCTATATCCATGTACCAAAATATAAAACTGTGTGGCACCGTCACTTGGGAATACTACTTTAGATCTAGTCGCTATACCGCATCCATCGTCATCACCAGCCACACAAGTAAGAGGTGGCGATCCACAATCTCCCGTGTAAACAGATATTTTAGTGTCGTAATTTGATATATTAGAGCAAGTGTTAACATTTATATTTCCAGCTACTCCACTAGTATCGTTTAAGATGTACCAAACTCCTGGAGCATCAACTTCTGTATCACAAAACCCAGCGATAGAAGTATCCATAGTTGCGTATATTGTTGTTCCTGAAATAGTGTCGCCAACAGATATTGCTATAGCGTCTGCACATTCGTCGTTTGCTGGTGGAGTTTGAGCATTTGCTTGAAAGCTAAAAAGAACAAAGCAAGCGGTGATTTTTAAATAATTAATAATTTTTTTGTAATAATTAGGTTCAGTTTTTTTTAATGTTTTTTTCATAGGTGTTAATTTAAAATAAATTAGTTCGATACTAAAACAAGCATATACTTTAATACCCTACCTAAAATAAATAAATAAAACCACTAGTGGTAAAAGCCTGTAAACGAATAACATAAAACTTCAAAAAAAAATATAATTATCAAACAGAAACATATCATTTTATCGCCAACTATTCTGTTGTTATTAAGCTGAAAGATTTAAGTAAATATAAAACCTTAACGAATGACTTATTGGAAAGAGGAACCAACTAGATTGTTGGTATTTCTTTTCCGCATCAAATGAAGATGAATTAAATTTATAGGAAATGAGGTAATAGAAAAGGAAAAAATGACCTTGTAAATAAAAAAATAATTGACTAAATCTTTCTGAAGGTTGTTTTTAAATATTATTTGCCTTTGAGAATCCTCTAGGCGAAACAATTTCATAAGGTTTATTACGAAAAAAATTAAGCATCGTAAGGTTGACTTGTAGTGCATGAAGACAATAACTCACAAAAAATAGTATTGTCGAAAATCATTACTCTCCCAACAAAGAAGCAATTTTAGCATCCAAGGCGTTTCCTCGTAAGTTCTTTGCGATTATTATTCCGTTTTCATCCAATAAAAAAGTAGCTGGAATAGAACGAACACTATATTGCTTCGCAATTGGATCGCTCCAACCTTTTAAGTTAGAAACGTGATGCCAATTCATTTTATCATCTTTAATAGCTTTTATCCAACGGTCTTTTTGACCCGCCTTGTCTAAGGAAACACTAATAATATTTAGACCTTTTTCGTGGTACTGATTGTAAACTCGAACCACATTTGGGTTTTCTCTACGACAAGGTTTGCACCAAGAAGCCCAAAAATCGATGATAGTATATTTTCCTAAAACATCTTTTAATGCTAATTGTTTTCCGTCAGGAGTAAGTGCCGAAAATGCTGGAGCTTCACCACCAACAGCTGCTTTTTTAGCAGAATTGATTAAAGTTTCTAAGTTTTTAGCACTTGATGTTAGTTTTACTTTTGGACTGAATTTATTGGTAAGGGTTTTAGCATCGACAGCCGTAATTTCTTTTTTGCTTAACATTTCAGTAAGTAATAAAACCGAAAATAACGAGTTGGTGTTTTCTGAAACATAAACCATTTTATATCCTCTTTCAAGGTCAGCAATATCATTGTTTTCTTCTTGAATTTTATAAGCTAATTCGGTGTCTTTATTTATTCTTGCTTGTTTAAAAAGCTCATAATTTGCTTTTCTTTGTTTGCTATAAGCACCCATTTTCGAATAATATACTTTATACGAATCGTTTTGTTTGCTTCCAGTAACGTACGAAGATGTAATACTATCTTTAAACATAGTTACTTTTAAATCTTCATTTTCAGGAAAAAAAAGAACATTTCCTTTTACATTTTGAACTTGTAAGAAATTTATTTTAAGCTTATCATCTTTAGGATATGCAGCGCTAAATTTTTCGTTAGTAACTGTCAGTGTATCGAAAGTTTTAGTTTGATTTCCTTGAGTAACTGTATTTACAAATATTTTTGTTCCGTCTGCAAATCCAATAGCATCTCCATTTAATTGGTAAGTATTACTGTCTGTAGTAGTACAAGAAATAATGGTTAAGCTTATTAGAATAAATAAAATACGTTTCATAATGGTATATTTTTGAAATGCAAAAATAACAGTAATTAACTGTCTTAAAAAATGCTTTGTGAATTTTTTATGAATCCCTTACATCTAGGTTATTTAAAATCACTTTAGTAATTTAAAAACATACTTGTTTGAAATCAATTTAGCTTATATTTGAAAGCTAAATACAGAGCCTTAAATGAAACAAAATTTATCTATAGCAATTCAGGCTTCAATTAAAGCAGGGATTGAGATTATAAAAGTATATTCAAAGCCTATTGAGGTTGAAATAAAAGGAGATGATTCTCCATTGACTCAAGCCGATAAGAATGCAAATGATGTTATAATTGGTTATTTGAAGAATACTTCGATTCCTATAATTAGTGAAGAAAACAAACAGTTATCGTACTCAGAACGAAAGGATTGGAAACAGTGCTGGATTGTAGATCCGCTTGACGGTACCAAAGAATTTATAAAACGAAATGGGGAATTTACCGTAAATATCGCTTTGGTTGAAAATGGAAATCCAATTTTAGGAGTAATTTATGTCCCAGTTACTAAGGACTTGTATTTTACTTCGGATGACGCTTCAAAAGCATTTAAAATCACATTGAAAAATGAAAAGGTGTCTGTTTCTGAAATATTAGAAAATGCTTCCGAAATTTCACCTGAAACTACAACTCCTTCCGTCGTCAAAATTGTTGGAAGTCGTTCGCATTTAAATGAGGATACGAAGAATTTTATTTCAGAAATAGAGAAAGAAAATTCCGTAGATATTGTTTCAAAAGGGAGCTCTTTAAAGTTTTGTTTGGTTGCCGAAGGAAAAGCAAATTTATACCCAAGATATGCACCAACAATGGAATGGGATACTGCTGCAGGTCAGGCGATTTGTCAAGCAGCAGGAGTAAAGGTGATTAATAATGAGACCCAAAAACCACTTCGGTACAACAAAGAAAATTTGTTAAACCCTTATTTTTTAGTGACAGTTTAAGGTGGAATACAAAGAAGAATCTCATATACGTAGCCTGTTAAAAGGCATTTCTTGGAGGGTTGTAGCAACTGCAGATACTATATTAATTGTATTATTTATTACATGTATATCTGGAGAATGCAGCATAGAATCTGCAATTGAGATAGGCTTAATAGAGTTTGTTGTTAAGTTGGCAATTTATTATGTTCATGAGCGAATTTGGCAAAAGATATTAAGAAATAAACAAGTTTCAAAAAAACTAACACTTTTTAAAACAATCTCTTGGAGGACGATTGCGACTACTGCTACTCTAATAATTTCGGGAGCAGTTTTAGATGATTTTGAAGGAGCTGTTTATATTTCATTAATAGAGTTATTTACTAAATTTGCATTGTATTATTTTCACGAACGAATGTGGTTGAAGATGCCTTTGGGAAAAATAAGAAGACTGTTTTTTAATAAAAAATAAATTAAATGCAAGAAAATATCATTCCACATAATTTTAATCTTAGACAAGAAGAGCGAAGTAATTTAAAAAAGCATCGGCCTTTGTTGCTTTGGTTTACAGGCTTGTCAGGTTCTGGTAAATCTACTATTGCAAATCTTGTTGAAGTTGAATTACACAAAAAAGGCATTCATACTTATTTATTAGATGGTGATAATGTACGAAAAGGTTTGAATAATAATTTAACTTTTTCACCAGAAGATAGAACCGAAAACATTCGTCGTATTGCTGAAGTTTCAAATTTAATGATAGATGCAGGTTTAGTGGTTTTAGCAGCCTTTGTTTCTCCATATAAAAAGGACAGAGAAATGATTAAAAATACTGTTAAAAGTATTAATTTTGTCGAAATTTTCGTGGATACTTCTGTGGAAGAATGTGAACGTAGAGATACTAAAGGATTGTACGCAAAAGCCCGAAAAGGATTAATAAAAGATTTTACAGGAATTAATGCTCCTTATGAAGCCCCTGAAAACCCTGATGTGTTAATTGAAACAGAAAACACTTCGGTGGAAGAGGCTGTGAATAAAGTGACGGAGTATGTAGAACGAAGGTTGAAGTAAAGTTAATATGTCTTTGCGAGGAGGCACTCCCGAAGCTTCGGGAGAAGCAATCTCATGAGATTAACATTAAGATTGCCACGCCTAATCCCGAAGTTTCGGGAGGCTCGCAATGACAGAGTAAAATTATAAAATTGCCACGCCCAAAAAAGGGTTCGCAATGACAAATAACAACCAAATAATGGGTAAATATTATTTAAATTATTTAGACGAATTAGAATCGGAAGCTATTTACATTCTTCGTGAAGTATGGGCGCAATTTCAGAATCCTGTAATTTTATTTTCAGGAGGGAAGGATTCCATTTTAGTTGCACATTTAGCTAGAAAAGCTTTTTATCCTTCAAAAATCCCTTTTCCATTTATGCACGTAGATACGGGACATAACTTCCCAGAAACCATTCAGTTTCGTGATAAATTGGTAGCAGAACTTGGCGTTCAGTTAATTGTAGGTTCTGTACAAGAATCTATCGATCAAGGGCGTGTTGCGGAAGAAAAAGGAAAAAATGCGACTCGTAATGCTCTTCAAATTACAACCTTATTAGATGCGATTGAAACTAATAAAGTAGATTGTGCAATTGGAGGAGGAAGACGAGACGAAGAAAAGGCAAGAGCTAAAGAGCGTTTCTTTTCACATCGTGATGATTTTGGACAATGGGATCCAAAAAATCAGCGTCCAGAATTATGGAATATCCTAAACGGAAAGCATTTTGAAGGGGAACATTTTAGAGCATTTCCAATAAGTAACTGGACAGAAATGGACGTTTGGAATTACATACAAAGAGAAAACATTAGTATTCCTTCTTTGTATTATGCACACCAACGCGATGTAGTTTGGCGTAGTGGGTCTTGGATTCCAGTTTCAGAACATTTAAAATTGGAAGAAGGCGAAGAAGTACACAATAAGAAAATTAGATTCAGAACTTTAGGTGATATTACAATTACAGGAGGTATAGAATCGGAAGCCGATACTTTAGCAAAAATTACTTTAGAAGTTTCGGCAATGCGAAAAACCGAACGTGGGGATCGTAGTGATGATAAACGTTCTGAAAGTGCGATGGAGGATAGGAAAAGACAAGGGTATTTTTAATGCTGAACTTGAAGTTGAAGTCGAAATTGAATTCGAAGCCGAACTTGAAACCGAATGTCTTTGCGAGGAGGCACGACGTGGCAAACTCATGAAATGAACATTAAGGTTTCTTCATAAGATTGCCACGCCCAAAGGAGGGCTCGCAATGACAAGTAATTTAATAAGATTGCCACGCCTAATCCCGAAGTTTCGGGAGGCTCGAAATGACAGGAATAAAATCTAAAACCAGAAACAAAAAAATGCAACTAGATACCAACCAACTACTAAGATTCACCACAGCAGGAAGTGTAGATGATGGAAAAAGTACTTTAATAGGAAGACTTTTATACGATTCAAAATCTATTTTTGAAGATCAATTAGAAGCTATTGAAAAAACAAGTTTAAAAAAAGGTCACGACGGAATCGATATGGCACTTTTTACCGATGGTCTTCGTGACGAACGAGAACAGGGAATTACAATTGATGTTGCCTACAGATATTTCACCACTCCAAAACGTAAATTTATCATTGCAGATACACCAGGACATATTCAATATACTCGAAATATGGTTACGGGAGCATCAACCGCTAATGTTGCATTGATTTTAATAGATGCTCGTCACGGTGTAATTGAACAAACCAAACGTCACGCATTTATCGCTTCTTTGTTGCAAATACCACATTTAATAGTTTGTGTTAATAAGATGGATTTGGTAGATTTTTCGGAAGAAGTCTATCATGATATTATTTCACAGTTTGAAGAGTTTTCTTCCAAGTTATTAGTAAAAGATGTTCGGTTTATGCCAATTAGTGCCTTATTAGGAGATAATGTGGTAAACGCTTCAAAAAATATGGATTGGTATCAAGGTGCTCCATTGTTGAACACTTTAGAAACCATGCATATTAGTAGTGATATTAATAAAGTTGATGCTCGTTTTCCGGTGCAAACAGTGTTACGCCCGCAACGTGAAGGGTTTATAGATTATCGTGGTTATGCAGGAAGAGTGGCAAGCGGAATTTACCGACCAGGAGACGAAATAACCGTGTTGCCTTCAGGATTTACTTCAAAAATAAAAACCATCGATTCTTTTGACGGAGAACTAAAAGAAGCTTTTGCACCCATGTCCGTATCCATTACTTTGGAAGATGATATAGATATAAGCAGAGGCGATATGATTGTAAAAACCACCAACAAACCGGAAGCGGTTCAAGAATTTGACACCATGATATGTTGGTTAAACAAAACTCCTTCAAAAACGAGAGCTAAATACTCTATATTGCATACTTCAAACGGTCAAAAAGCGATGATTAAAGAAGTATTGTATAAAATAGACATTAATACTTATTCTCGAAACAAAGAAGATAAAGAATTGGGAATGAACGATATTGCTCGTGTAAAAATAAGAACTACACGTCCGTTAATGATCGATGAATACCGTGATAACAGGATAACAGGTAGTTTTGTACTGGTTGATGATGCAACACATGAGACGGTGGCTGCTGGGATGATTTTATAAAAAATAAAAATGAGTAAAACGTATTTTTCGCATAAAACCGCAGTCATAGATGAGGGCTGTACAATCGGAAACGATGTTAAGATTTGGCATTTTTCTCATATTATGACTAACTGCACCATTGGTGACCGATGTAATATTGGACAAAATGTAGTCGTTTCGCCTCAAGTAATTTTAGGGAAAAATGTAAAAGTTCAAAACAACGTGTCTATATATACAGGTGTTATTTGTGAGGATGATGTTTTTTTAGGGCCTTCTATGGTTTTTACCAATGTAATTAATCCTAGAAGTGCTGTAAACAGAAAAAATGAATACGCAGAAACCATTGTAAAAAAAGGAGCTTCCATAGGAGCAAATGCAACTATTATTTGTGGAAATAATATTGGAGAATACGCATTAGTTGGAGCAGGAGCCGTGGTTACAAAAGCAATTAAATCTTATGCTTTGGTAGTAGGAAACCCTTCAAAACAAATAGGATGGGTTAGTGAATACGGACATCGTTTGCATTTTAATGAAAACGGAATTGCACTTTGCCCAGAAACAAACCAAGAATATAAATTAGCAACTAATAGTGTAAGCAAAATTTAAGTAATGAATATAAAGAATTTCGCCTTAATAGGAGCAGCAGGTTATGTGGCACCACGACATATGAAAGCCATAAAGGATACAGGAAACAATTTAGTTGCTGCATTAGATAAATTTGATAGTGTAGGCGTTATTGATAGCTACTTTCCAAAGGCAGATTTTTTTACAGAGTTTGAACGTTTTGATCGTCATATTTCAAAATTAAAATTTGAGCAAAACAAGCAATTGGATTATGTAAGTATCTGTACACCCAATTACTTACACGATTCTCATATTCGATTTGCATTGCGACAAGGAGCAGATGCTATTTGTGAAAAACCTTTGGTACTTAACCCTTGGAATATCGATGCACTTTCAGAAATTGAAAAAGAAACAGGTAAAAAAGTATATAATATTTTACAGCTTAGAGTTCATCCAAGTATCATTGCTTTAAAAGAAAAAATTGCCAACGGACCTAAAGATAAAATTTACGATGTAGATCTTACTTATTTAACCTCAAGAGGACATTGGTATTATACTTCTTGGAAAGGTGATGTCTTAAAATCTGGAGGGATAGCTTCTAATATAGGGGTTCATTTTTACGATATGCTTTCTTGGATATTTGGCGAGGTAAAACAAAACATAGTACATGTAAATACCCACGATCGTTCGGCAGGATATTTAGAATTTGAAAAAGCCAGAGTACGTTGGTTCCTTTCTATAAATTACGATGTATTACCAGACGAAATAAAAGCAAAAGGACAACGCACCTATCGCTCCATCACTATTGAAGGGGAAGAATTAGAATTTAGTGGAGGTTTTACCGATTTGCATACGGTTTCTTACGATGAAATTATAAAAGGAAACGGTTATGGATTGGAAGCGCCCAGACAAGCCATCGAAATTGTTCACGCAATACGTCATGCAGAACCCATAGGAGCAAAAGGGGATTATCATCCTTTTGTAAAAAAGCCTTTGGCTAAACATCCTTTTGAGAAGTAACCTATAATAATGAGTTTTTTGTAATCTAAACAGATTGTTAAAACGATAATAATCTTATTAAAATTAACGAATATGAGAGTATCATTTATAGGTGATGTCAGTTTTACTGGCTCATTTAAAGATAAAGCAGATAGTTTTGATTCTAATATAATATCTGATGAAATATTAGATATTTTTTATAATTCAGATTATACGGTATGTAATTTAGAAGGAGGAACCACTAATGAAGAATGTATAAAGAGTAGAAGTTTAAACGTAAAGTCTCCATTAGCTACAATTAAATATTTAAAAAATAAAAAAATAAATGTTTATGGATTAGCTAATAACCACATGTTTGATGCTGGTTATAAAGGGTTTAAAGATACAGGGAATCAATTAAAATTAAATAAAGTAGAGTGTTTTGGTGCAGGAAACAACATTACTGAAGCATCTTCAATATTATACTTAAGAAAAAATGAGATATCAATTGCAATTATAGGAATTGGGCATAATGATGGGTTAGTAGCTTCAGAAAATTCACCAGGAATTTTTTCTTATATACAAGAAGACATTTTATATAAACAAATAATAGAAGCAAAGAAAAATGCTGATTGGGTTATAGTAAGTTGCCATTCAGGTCCAGAATTTAATTTTTACCCCACACCTACAGTAAGAAACAAATTAAATAAAATTCTAAAAAATGGTGCGGATATTATTATAGGCCATCATTCACATACAATGCAAGGTGTCGAAAAAAGAGAAAATAATAAATTGATTGCATATTCTTTAGGAAATTTTATTTTTGATTTAAGCTCTCAAAGAAAAAAAAAGGATTATAATATTGGTTTAATTGTTACAATAGAATTTAATAAAAAAACATATTCTGTAAAACATCAGCCTATTGAAATAGATTATAAAACTGCGAAAGTTAAACTTGCTCCAAAAAAATATTTTATAAAATTAAATGAGATTAGTGATTTTTCAAATTATAATAAAAAAATTGTAAGAGATTCTATTAGGGTGATTTTTTTCAACCCTTTTTTACCAACAAAAGTAAGTTTTCGATTTTTCGTTTATTTATTGTTTTATCCATTTGTAGTTGGGTATAAAATTTATGTACTGAGCGGCTATAATAGAGAATTTGTGGATATAATTTTAAGTTATTATAATTTATCTTTTTTAAAAAAAGTTTTAAAAAAAGATGATTTTTACATCAATAATTAATTGTTAAAATGAAAAATAAATTAAACATTATCCATTTAAAATACAATAATGGTTACAAATGGTTTTCAAATGAGGAGGACTATGTAAAAGGTTATATTTTTGATAACGACATACTTTATAAAGATGAAAACTTATTAGAATATTTCTCTAAAATAAAGAATGTTTCCGATTTCAAAGATAAAATCAAAAAAGCTAAAGGGTTATTTTCTGTTATAATTAAAAGAGAAGATATAATATTTGTTGCAGTTGATAAGGTAAGAACATTTCCTTTATATTATTTTGATAATAATAATGAATTTATTATAACAGATGACACATATTACCTAAAAAATAAAAATCAATTAGACTACAATCAATTATCAATTAAAGAATTTCTATTTGCAAGATATGTAACTGGGAAAGAAACATTATTAGAAAATGTATTTCAAATTCAAGCTGGTGAATATTTAATTTATAATAATAACAAAATAACTAATTTATACTATCATGATTTTTTAATAAGAAAAGTTACTATAAATAATTTTGAAGATAATAAAAAAGAGTTTTTATCTATACTAAAAAAATTAACGCAAAGGCTAGTAAATAGTGTTAAAGGAAAAACAATTGTTATTCCTTTAAGTAGTGGTTACGACTCAAGACTAATTGCTTCTTTGTTGAAAATGTATGGTTATAAAAATGTTATATGTTTTACTTATGGAGAGGAAGATAGTGTTGATGTATCTATTTCTAAAAATGTAGCTAAGCAACTTGGTTTTGAATGGATTTTTGTTAATCATCATAAAGATGCTAAAGAACCTAATTATATTAACTCTACAGAGTTTATTAATTTTAGTAAATTAGCTTACAACCACACATCAATAATACATTTGCAAGATTATTTTGTTGTAAAACAGTTAAAATTAAATAATTTAATACCACCTGATTCTATTTTTGTGCCAGGCCATTCAGGTGATATGCTCGTTGGAAATCATTTATATCGAGGGGATGATGTTCGGGTTAATAATGATGAATTTGTAAGAAAAATAACAAAAAGGCATTATGTTTTAGAACCATATTATAGAAATTCTAATATTGAATTAAAACTTAAGAATTATTATTCAGAAGATTGTATGCCACATTCATTAATAGATAATTATAATTTAAAGGAACGGCAGTCTAAATTTATTGTTAATTCAGTTAGGGTATATGAGTATTTTGGATATTCACATAGAATGCCTTTATGGGATGAGGAATTAGTACAGTTTTTTAAAACATTAGATTTTAAATCTAAATTAGATTCTAGTTTTTATAAAAAAGTTATTTTTAATGATATATTTAAACCTTTAAAAGTAGATGTAATACCTCCGGATAAACAACAAAAAGATAAAGTGATAAAAAGGTTTCTTAAACAGATTTCATCTCAGTATTTGCTTAGTATTTATAGGAAACATTTTCGTTCTAATACTAAAGTAAAAAATACACATCCGTATTCAAATATATTAAATTATATGAATGAAAATTCCTCAAGAGAAAGTATAAATATCGATGGAGTTATTACAAATTGGATTATAGACAATAAACAATTGATGTAATTACAAAAAAAGTAAAACATCTTCTTTTCTCTAGTCGTTTGTGAGCTAGGTTTAAAATAGGAAGCACTTTACAATATGGAGACAAGATGATGATTCATGCAAATAAATTACATATAATTGAAAACAGGATTAAGCTATAAATAACTCAATCCCGAATTTTAAACTTACACAGATTTTGCAAGAGTGTCAAAAATAAATTAAGGAAAACATCCTTATAGTAAATAAAAAAAAGATTAATGCGTTTGTTTTTTAATTTATTAAAGTCAGATTTTAGTAAAAATGTCCTTACTTTAATGACAGGAACTACTATCTCTCAAGCTATACCTATTGCGATTACTCCCATTCTAACAAGACTTTATTCCCCTGATGATTTTGGTATTTTAGCTTTATTTATGTCGATTACAGCTGTTTTAGGTGTAGTTGCCAATGGAAAGTTTGAACAAGCAATTATGTTGCCTAATACAGAAAAAGAAGCTTTAAGTATTGTTTATTTAAGCGTGATAATTTCTTCTATATTTAGTATTTTACTATTAGTAATTGTCCTGATTTTTAAATCAAAAATTGCGAGCTTACTCGGTAATTCTAAAATAGAAAATTGGTTATTATTTATTCCAATTTCCGTGTTGTTTATTGGTCTTTTTAATTCGTTGAAAATTTACAATATCCGGATTAAAAACTTTAAACTTGTTTCTGTTTCTATGGTTACAAAATCTTCTGGATTGGTTGTAACACAGTTAGGGATTGGTTTTGTGAAATCAGGGGCTCTTGGTTTAATAATCGGACAATTAGTTTCGTATATAGCAGGGAATTTACAATTGTTAAAAACAATTGTTAAAAACAATTTATTTAAGAATACTTTTGATAAAAACAATATTAAGTTAGTCACAAAAAAATACAATAGATTTCCTAAATATACTTTGCCTGGCAGCTTGTTAAACTCATTAACTATAAACAGTATTAGTTTTTTAATAGTAGCAATTTATACAACTTCAATATTAGGTTTTTTTTCATTAGCTAAAAGGTTATTATCTTTGCCGTCTATGGTAATTGGGGGAAGTATCAGCCAAGTCTATTTTCAGAAGTTATCGGAAACAAAAAACAAAGAAGGAAACACCTTAAAAGTATTTACAAAGTTTTTAACTCGTTTATTATTAGTTTCCTTGCCAATCTATACTGTTGCTTATTTCATTGTAGTTCCTACTTTTAAATTTTTCTTTGGTGAAGAATGGATAATTGCTGGCGAATATGCCAAGATTATTGTTCCATTGGCTTGTGCAGGGTTTGTAAGTAGTACTTTGTCTTCTACGCTTCACGTGTTTCAAAAACAACAAATAACATTATTTATACAGGCAACTCAATTTATAACGATACTTATTGTATTTTGGGTTTCAAACTTATACCAATTTAACTTTATTAAAACACTTTCTGTATATTCAATAATATTTACTTTTGAATATATGATTTTTGCATTAGTTTATTGGCAAATAGTTAAAAAAAACAATTAAAATGATATTAATAGGAGGCTCGGGAAGTTCAGGTTCAACTATGTTGATAAGGAAATTAAATAATCATCCAGATATTTTTGGTGGTGGTGAAATTAGTTTTTTTAACAAAGAACGACTGTTTGAGGATTGGCAAAAAAACAAATTAAAAATACTACCTTATTTGCCCTATTTTACAACAAGTGGCTGGTATGTATATCGCCGTTCTATGCTGACTAGAGAAGAATACGGTTGGAATAAAAAGGAAGTAAAAAACCTATTGAAGCAATCCAATTCTATAGTTGAATTTTCTAAACATTATTTCAAAAGAGGTTTAGATAGAAAAAACGCTAAAATTTGGATAGAAAAAACCCCTTCCAATGCTTATTCCTTTAAATATTTTTTAGAACAGTTTCCTGAAGGCAAAGTAATTCATATTACTAGAAACCCTATAGATTCGGTTGCCTCTATGTATGAAAAAGGCGTACCCATATTTTATAGTGTTGGTGCTTGGTTGTATAACAATGCAGCTGCTCTGGTTTGTGAAAATTCAAAAAGATATTTAAGAGTGAGATATGAAGATATTGTAGATAACCCTGAAATAGAATTTAAAAAATTGCTAGACTTTATTAAGATTGAAAATAAAGGGTTAAATTTATCTACAAAAGAAAAAAAAGAAGTAAAAGATATTGAATCATGGAAAAATTCTCCTGATGGAGAAATTTCAAAAAGTTCTATGGGTAGGTTTTATAAATTGCCAGTAGAAATTCAAAAAGAAATTTATACAGCACTACATTGTATTCAAATTTCTAAAAAGCATATTTCTGATAAAAACTTTAAATACTCAGATTTTGATTCCATTTCAAAAAAATTGGGATATGAGACCAAGTTAGAACCTGATTTAACTTTTAAAGGAAAAATTAAAAAAGAATTAAAAATACATAAGTTGGAAAGAAGTATAAAAATGTACTATACGGGAGGAAATAACTTTCCTATACAATTGAAAAAATAATCAATGAAAATCCTAACCATCATAGGGGCAAGACCTCAATTTATAAAAGCGGCTTCTTTAAGTAGAGAAATTGCAAAACAAGAAGGAGTAGAAGAAGTGATTGTACATACAGGACAACATTTCGATGCCAATATGAGTGAGGTGTTTTTTACCCAAATGCAAATACCAAAACCGCATTATAACCTTGCTATAAATAGTTTAGGACACGGAGCGATGACCGGCAGAATGATGGAAGAAATAGAGAAAATATTACTTACCGAAAAACCAGATTGGTTATTGGTCTATGGCGATACCAACTCTACGTTAGCAGGTGCTTTGGCTGCAAAAAAACTTCATATAAAAGTGGCACACGTAGAGGCAGGTTTGCGATCCTTTAATATGAAAATGCCCGAAGAAGTCAACCGTATTCTTACCGATAGAATTAGTGATATATTATTTTGTCCAACCCAACAAGCTATTGATAATTTAGAAAAGGAAGGTTATAAAAATATAGAAGCAGCGGTCGTTAATATAGGTGATATTATGTACGATTCGGCTTTGTTTTATGGTGCTTTGTCTGCAAATACCGTTTTAACAACGATTCCAGAAAATTATATTTTAACCACGGTACATCGAGCAGAAAATACAGACGACATACAAAAGCTGAAAAATATTTTTACTGCGCTGGATAGTATCCATAAAGAATTTCCAGTTGTTTTACCACTTCATCCAAGAACTAAAAAATTATTAGAAGTTCATGGTGTTTCAACTCAAATACATTTAATTGAGCCAGTAGGATATTTAGAAATGGTGAGTCTAATTAAAAACTCAAAAGCCGTAATCACCGATAGTGGTGGCTTGCAAAAAGAAGCCTATTTCTTTAAAAAACAAGGGTTTACTTTGCGTGATCAAACAGAATGGGTGGAGCTTATTGCAGCAGGTTGTAACCAATTAATTGATGTTTTGAAAGATGATATTGCTACCATTGTTTTAAGAGATATTGACAAAAAATTAGATTTTTCAAAAGAAATTTATGGCGATGGGAATACTAGTGGAAGGATTATTGAGGTTATGCAGGATATTGATTGAATCTTGTCATTCAGACGACCACAGGTACTTGTCATTCAGACGACCGCAGGGAGGAAGAATCTCATTAATATATTACAGATTGAAGATTGAAGATTGGAGATTAACGATTTAAGAAAAAGTAACTCTGTGAATATTTACGAGATCTGTGGGAAATAAAAATTATTGATTTTCAATCGTTCATCAATTTAAAACTCCAAAGAATCTGTCTTTACGAGTTGTTTTGACCCCTATAAAACAAGAGTAATCTTTTAAATTTCGATTATTAATTATGCTGCTTTATTTTTCATTAAAATTAAATGTTTTTCTTCATTCCATTTTTCCATAGGAGTAATTCTTCCGAGCA
>JAKITD010000056.1 GCA_021648265.1 Flavobacteriaceae bacterium
ATTTCGTATTCAAAACGAGCCTTTCGGTTTTTAATTTTTACTGTTTTCTGAAGTGCCATAGCTTGCAAAAATAGTGAAACCCTTTAAAAAAGGAGATAAGAATTACACAGATTTACACGAATATTTTTGTTAGATTTGTTATAAATTTAAACAAATGAAGTATTTATTGGTGTTATTGGTAACGTTTTCGGTTTTATCCTGTAAAGAGGAAACAAAAGACAAGTTGCAAACTAAAAAATTAACGGCTCAAGCTATTATTGACAAGGCAATTGAAACTTCTTGCAACGGAAACTGTGATAATGCAGTGATAGAATTTACCTTTAGGGACAAACAATACCGAAGCAGCAGAAACAACGGAAACTACAAATTAGAGCGTATAAAAAAGGATTCTCTAAACACCATTCACGATGTGGTTACTAACAACGAACTGTATCGTTATATCAACGAGGAATTAACCAATGTGCCCGATACGATGGTTGTGAAGATTAGTGATGGCGTAAATTCGGTACATTATTTTGCACAATTACCTTATGGCTTGAATGCTGAAGCAGTAAATAAAAAACTAATAAGTGAAGATGAAATAAAAGGAATTGATTATTACGAAATTGAAGTTGCTTTTTCTGAAGAAGGTGGCGGAACCGATTTTGACGATACCTTTTTGTATTGGATTAACAAAGAAACATTTACAGTAGATTATTTGGCCTATAAGTATGCTACCAATGGTGGAGGAGTGAGATTTAGAGAAGCTTATAATCCTAGAGTTGTTGAAGGAATTCGGTTTGTAGATTATAATAATTTTAAACCTGATAGTAAAGAAGTTAATTTATCTGACTTAGATAAATTATTTGCGGAAGGAAAATTAAAATTACTATCAAAAATTGAAACAGAAAATGTAAAAGTGACCCTTCCGAAGGATTAATTATAATCTTCGATTTTTACAGAAATACTGTCGTTTACAATAGAAACGATAAATAATTTTCCATTATCTGAATCATCTATTTTATCATATTTTTGACTTCCTAAAATTGTATTTACAAAAGCTGGAGTGGTGTTGCTATGTCCAACGATTAGCACAGTTTTACCTTTTGTTTGGGCTTTAAATTCATCGTTATAAAGATGTCTAGAATCGTAGCTTAGAATTTCTAATTTATGAGTAGAAGCAAAAGGAGATGCAGTTTGTTGGGTTCTTTTATAATCGGTTGAATACACTAGGTCTATTTCTTTATTATTCAGTATTTTAGCCCAATTATTGGCTCTTTCCAATCCTTTTTCTGTGAGTTCTGGATCATCGGTTTTAATACTTCTGTCTTTTTCTGCGTGACGAATTAAATAATAAACCGTAGTTTCAACTTCTTGTTTGGGTTCTTCTTTTTTATCAGATTTACAAGAAACAAAAAGAGTGATAAATGCTAAAAGGAAAATTAATTTTTTCATGAATTTTAATTTAAACAAACATAGTAAATTTATAAAACCGATTGTTTTTTTGAAGGCTTAAAGTTTTGTTTGAAATAGTTGATTCGATTTACAAAAATGGTTTCATCAATTGGAAGATGTACCAATGAAAAGGTTTCCATTAATTCTTCGGAATGAGAATCTCTTTTTTGTTTCATTAAGTTAAAATGTACAAAAGTACTCCACATTACTGCCTTAATTTTGGTTTTATCCTTGTTCCACATTCGTAATTCTACTCGTAAGTTAGATTCGTCAAAATCTAGTAATTGTGAGTCGATAAGTACTTCTTCCATTAAAAAAGCAGGATTGATGTAAGCAATTTGATTGCTGCCCACTACCCAGCTTTTTCCTGTGGTACTAGCCATTTTGTAGATGTCAATTCCGTAATGTTCTAATATTTGATCCTCTCGAGCATTGATTAAATAATTAAGATATGCAGCATTATTTAAATGATTAAAAGGGTCGCAATCCTGAAATCTAATTCTTGTATTACTTTCTAAAATAGTAGGGAAATTCTTCATAATATTTATACCAATAGGTATATTGTTTTAGTTTTCTAATTGATTTTTAATAATTACATCCATTTCATCCATTGCTATTTTTAAATAAGAATCATCGTCCATGGTGTAAGTCATAAAAATAGCACCTTGAATGTGTGCATATAATTTTTTTGCAAAAACTTGAGCATTGATGGTAGTTTTAATCTCGCCAGCTTCTTTTCCCCAATCCACAATTTTAGCTATATTATTCTGTGTTTTGTGAATTACAAAACGGACATGTTCTAAAAGTGCGGTGTCTTGATTATTAGCATCTACACCTACGTTTAAAATGGGGCAGCCTCCTAATTCTTTACTAAAATCATAATAATCACGATAAAAATCGGTGATTAAATATATTTTTTGAAGGGGTGATTTGCTTTTTTCTTGATGTTTTGAAATTTGTTTTAAAAGATCGTTTACTGTTTTGTTAAAAGCAGCAATAGCAATGTATTCTTTGTTTTTAAAATTCCCATAAATAGCACCTTTTGTTAACCCTGTAGCTTTAGTAATATCTGACATTGATGTTGCTGAATAGCCTTTTTGGTTAAAAATTGGAGCAACTGTTTCGATAATGAATTTGGTAGTTTTTTCAGACTTTTTCAGCATTCTATAAATGTTTGTAAAGCAAATATAGTAAAAAATACCGAATGGTATAAAAAAACCTACTAGGTTTTAAAAACCTAGTAGGTTGGTGTTTTTGTAAATATTATATTAGTTATTTACCAAATCATTTTCATTTCTAAAAATCAATTGGTTATCAAAACTATCTAACAGTATAATACTATCGGTAGTTACTTTACCTGAAAGTATTTCTTTAGAAAGTTTATTTAAAACTTCTTTTTGAATTACTCTCTTTACAGGCCTTGCTCCATATTGAGGGTCGTAGCCTTTTTCAGCAAGATACTTGACAGCTTCTTCCGTAGCATCTAAAGTGATGTTTTGTTTTGCTAACATTTTTGTTAATCCTTTTAACTGTAATCCAACTATTTGTTTGATGTCGCTTTCAGATAAAGGAGTAAACATTATAATATCGTCAATTCGGTTTAAGAATTCTGGACGTACTGTTTGTTTCAACAATCCTAAAACTTCCACTTTTGCAGCTTCCATTGCGGAATCAATATCTTTGATTGCTTCAAATTTCTCTTGAATGATATGACTTCCCATATTGCTAGTCATTATAATTACCGTGTTTTTGAAATCTGCCAATCGACCTTTGTTGTCGGTTAGCCTTCCTTCATCAAGTACTTGCAACAAAATATTAAAAGTATCTGGATGTGCTTTTTCAATTTCATCTAATAGAATCACTGAATAAGGTTTGCGTCTAACAGCTTCGGTTAATTGTCCGCCTTCATCATAACCCACATATCCTGGAGGTGCTCCTACCAATCTACTCACACTATGACGTTCTTGATATTCACTCATATCTATACGAGTCATCGCATTTTCATCGTCGAACATATATTCTGCCAATGCTTTCGCCAATTCAGTTTTACCAACTCCTGTGGTTCCTAAAAATAAGAAGGTTCCAATAGGTTTTTTAGGGTCGTGTAATCCTGCACGGCTTCTTCTTATTGCATCACTCACCGCTACAATTGCTTCTTCTTGACCTACTATACGTTGATGCAATTCTTCCTCTAATTTCAAGAGTTTCTCCCGATCGCTTTGTAACATTTTGGTTACCGGAACTCCTGTCCATTTAGCTACTACTTCTGCAATATCTTCGGTGGTAACTTCTTCTTTAATTAAAGAATCTCCGTCTTCGTTTTCAGCTAATTGTGTTTCTAACTCGAAAAGGTTTTCTTTTGCTTCTTTGATTTTTCCGTAGCGTAATTCTGCCACTTTTCCGAAGTCACCATCACGTTCTGCAATATCAGCTTCTTGTTTGTAGTTTTCGATATCTGTTTTAATATTCTGAATCGCATCTACCACTTCCTTTTCACTTTTCCATTTGGCGTGAATGGAGTTGCGTTCTTCTTTTAAGTTTTCTAAATCGTACCGAAGTGCTTTTAGTTTCTTTTCATCTTTCTCACGTTTAATCGCTTCAATTTCAATTTCGAGCTGCATTACTTTTCGATCCAAAACATCTAATTCTTCAGGTTTCGAATTGATTTCCATTCTAATTTTTGCTGCAGCCTCATCCATTAAGTCAATTGCCTTATCTGGTAAAAACCGATTAGAAATATAACGTTGCGAAAGCTCTACCGAAGCAATAATCGCTTCATCTTTAATACGAACTTTGTGATGTGTTTCATATTTTTCTTTAATCCCACGAAGGATAGAAATTGCACTTTCGGTATCGGGTTCATCTACAAATACCTTTTGGAAACGACGTTCCAAGGCTTTATCCTTTTCAAAATACTTTTGATATTCGTCTAAGGTAGTTGCACCAATTGCACGCAGTTCGCCACGAGCCAAAGCAGGTTTTAAAATATTTGCTGCATCCATCGCACCTTGACCGCCACCAGCACCGACAAGTGTGTGGATTTCGTCAATAAATAATATGATGTTTCCGTCGCTAGTAGTTACCTCTTTAATAACCGCTTTAAGGCGTTCTTCAAACTCTCCTTTATATTTGGCGCCTGCAATTAAAGCGCCCATATCTAAGGAGAAGATGATTTTGTCTTTCAAGTTTTCCGGAATATCACCTGCAATAATACGGTGTGCTAATCCTTCAATAATGGCAGTTTTACCTGTTCCAGGTTCACCTACTAACATGGGATTATTCTTTGTTCTACGAGAAAGTATTTGAAGTATTCTTCGAATTTCTTCATCACGACCAATTACAGGATCTAATTTTCCTGAAGCCGCTAATTCGTTAAGGTTTCTTGCGTATTTGTTCAGTGTGTTATACGTTTCTTCGGCAGATTGTGAGGTTACTCGATCTCCTTTTCGTAATTCTTCTATAGCAGAGAGCATTCCTTTTTCGGTAACGCCTTGATCTTTTAAACTTTGAGCAATGGCGCTTTTAGATTTTAAAATTGCCAATAACAAATGCTCGATAGATACATAATCATCGTTCATTTTTTTAGCAATAATACTTGCTTCGTTTAAAGCTTTTCCAGCTTCTTTTGAAAGCATAATGTCGCCACCAGATACTTTAGAAAAACTTTCTAGTTGTTTATCTAATATCTGATTAAGTAATTCCAAGTTCACATTTAATTTCTTTAATATAAATGGAGTTACATTTTCATCAACTTCAAAAATGGCTTTTAAAATATGCTCGTTTTCAATTTGTTGTTGACCTAAACTTTGCGCAAGTTGTTGTGCTTGCTGTATCGCTTCTTGCGATTTAATGGTATATTTGTTTAAATTCATGAATATATATTTTATTCCTATTTAAAGGAGGTTTAACTTGATTTTCAGGATTTAATAATCAAAATGTAAACCAAAGATAAAATACGCCAGAATGACTGATTTTATTGATTTTTCAAAGACATAATGTCGGTTAGGAGAGTAGTTCGTTTGGATTAATTAAGATAGTGGTGCTGCTTTTCTTTTATAAATATTATAAAAAGGAAGAAAGTAAAGCAGAAAATGTGTAATAATATTCATCTAAAACCCTTCAAAATTAAATTTTGGAGGGTTTTTAATTTTAGTATTAAATAAAGGGAGATTTGCAAATATTTTTTTTAAATCAGTTATGGAATCCAGTTTACAGTTTTACTTATTTAATTTTCCTACCCACTTGGGTAGAATTGTGTGGTGGTTTTTATTTATAATTGTATTTTTAAAAATATATATATTTTACATTTTGAAAAACCTTTTAATAATTTTTTTTCTTTGCCATCCTTTATTTATCATAAGTCAAAATAATAAAATCGATAGTTTAGAAAATAGCATTATAAATTCATCTAATGATTCTGTAATCATGATGACTTATAATAAATTAAGGAGAGCAACAATCAACACAGATCCCGATAAATCTAGTTATTATAATACTAAGTATGTAGATATCGCCATAAAAAGAAAAGATTCTTTTCGAGAAGCGTTAGGATATTTTTATATGGGAAGTCTCAATATCGCAAAAAGCGATTATGAAGGTGCGTTAAAAGCCTATTTTAAAGCAGCAAATTATTTTGAATTAAAAAAAGACTCTATGCGGCTTAGTTCTGTTTTAAATGGTATTGGTGCTGCATACATTAATAGCGGAAACGATTCTCTTTCGCTTAAATATTTTAAAAAAGCTCAAAAAATTAGTGAATCATTAGGAGATACAAGACGTAGTGCAATAGCATTAAATAATATTTCTGAAATTTATACAAATAGAAAAGATTACAACCAAGCAAAAAAATATTTAGAGCAGTCTTATAAAGAGATTTTAAAAACGGATAAAGTACAGTATAAAATATTAATCGCTACAAACTTAGGAGATATAAATGTAAAATTAGGTAACTATAAAAAGGCAATAAATATTTATAATAAAACTCTTTATAAAATTGACACTATAAAAGACACTTATAACCATGCATTAATATTAAAAAGTTACGGTAATTACTATAAGGCTATTCAAAATAACGAGTTAGCCTTAAAATATTTAAACCAATCGTATGAAATATTTAAAACTTCAAATTATTTTGATGAGGCTTATAAGATGATGCCAGATTTAATAAATTCCCATGAACAAAATAAAGAATATCGGTCTGGAATAGAGTTGTTTAGTGAGTATAATGCCATTAAAGATTCTATTTTCACTATCGAAAAAGACAAAAATTTAACCAACTCTTTAACAAAGTACGAAACCTTAAAAAAAGATGCACAGTTAAGAGTATATAAATTAGAAAACGAAAAAGCTCATCAACAAAAGCAGTTGTATTTAAACTTAGCATTGTCAGGTGTTTTTATAGCGTTATTAGTAGGGTATTTTCTTTATATAAATAAGAAAAAAAAACAGCAAATAAATAAAGCATTAAACGAGAAAGAAATATTGCTAAAAGAAGTTCATCACCGTGTTAAAAATAACTTACAAGTTATTTCTTCTCTACTTGAGATACAACAACGAAATATAACTAATAGAGAAACCAAACAATTATTTCAAGAAAGTATAAATAGAGTAAGAACAATGTCTTTAATACACCAAAACCTTTATCAAAAAAATAATATCGGTCTTATAGATATTGAGACATATTTACAAGATTTAGTAATAAATCTTGTAAAAAATTATAACGTTGAAGAAACAGAAATAAAGATAGAAACACATATTGAAAATATTGAATTGGATTTAGACAAGGTCATCTCAGTAGGGCTTATCATCAACGAATTAATTAGCAATATATTAAAGTATGCGTTTATTAATAAAGAAGAAGGAATTATTAATATTAATTTAGTAACCGACACCACAAATATTAAAATCCAGGTTGAAGACAACGGAGTTGGATTGCCAAAAGATTTTTCAATTGGACAATCCAAAAGCTTAGGCTATAAGTTAGTAAAAGCATTCACTCAAAAATTAATGGGTGAACTAGAGGTTGAAAATTTAGATGAAGGATGTAGAATCACAGTTACAATTCCAAAACAATTAATATAATGATTAGCTATAAAATTCTTATTGTTGAAGACGAACCTCTTATTGCAGAGGATGTTAAAGATTTTTTAATAAGTTTTAATTTTGAAGTAACGACAATTGCTTATAATAAAGCACAAGCTTTAAACTCTTTGCGTATTAATAAACCCGATTTAGTTTTATTGGATATTAATTTGGGAGATAATCAAGATGGAATTATTATAGCAGAAATTATTAATAAAGATTTTCAAACACCTTTTTTATTTCTTACCTCTTATGCAAGTAAAACAATAATCGACCAAGTAAAACATACGCTACCAATGGGTTATGTGGTTAAGCCTTTTGACAAACCTACCTTATTTACTGCCATCGAAATTGCCATTTCTAATTACAAAAAAATTCATACAAAAGTTGAACTTACTTTAAATTTGGTAAATTCAAAAATAAGCAATCCTATTTCTGAAAGAGAGTTTACTATATTATTAGCTATCTATTACGGCAATACCAATAAGCAAATAGCTGAAGCAAATTTTGTAAGTATAAATACAGTAAAGTTTCATATAAAAAATATATTTGAAAAATTAGATACTCATTCTAAACCTGAAACTATACTTTGGATACGAAGTGTTTTGTTTTAAAAAGATAGTGTTTATTGCTAGATAATTATTTGTATTATTTTAAAAAAAACAATACCACCCACTAAGGTAGCTGCCTAACATTTATTTTGTGTTTATTTTGGCGTTATATAAACCCCAAAATATTTCCATTATGAAAAAAATTTTACTTTTTTGCACGTTTATAATATCATTAAATTTATTTGCACAAACAACCTACGTGCCAGATGATAATTTTGAGCAAGCACTTATAGATTTGGGTTATGATAGCGGTGCTTTAGATGATTATGTGCCTACATCCAATATTAGTTCTATTACCAATTTATTTATCCCTTCAAAAGGAATAGCCGATCTTACAGGTATTGAAGATTTTACTTCGTTAACTTTTTTAAATTGTGCCTCTAATAATTTATCAACGGTAGATATTTCAAGTAATACAGCATTAATTTATTTTAGTTGTTCTGGCAATAATCTAAATTCGTTAGATGTTTCAAGCAATACTGCCTTGAGGACTCTTGTTATTTTAAATAATCAGATTGCAAGTATAGATTTAAGTACAAACGTTTTATTAGAAAGGCTCTTTGCTTCAAACAATTTAATTACTTCGTTAGATTTAAGTTTACAGCCTAACCTTGAACTTCTAGGGTGTGAAAATAATCTACTAACCAGTTTAAATGTTAAAAATGGCAATAATACCGCTATACCCAACGCAGATTTTGATGCAACAAACAACCCAAATCTTCCCTGTATAGAGGTTGATGATGCCTCTTGGAGTACAACAAACTGGACAAATATAGATGCAACAACAAGTTTTAATGAAAATTGCTATACTTACGTGCTAGACAGTAATTTTGAACAAGCATTAATAGATTTAGGTTACGATACAGTTTTAGATAATTATGTATTAACTTCAAATATTGATACCGTTACTTTTCTAGATGTTTCTAGCAAAGGTATTTCAGATTTAACAGGTATTCAAGGTTTTGTGGCTTTAACGGAGTTGCGTTGTAGCACAAATACACTAACAAGTTTAGATGTATCGGCTAATACGGCATTAATTACTTTATGGTGTAACGATAATTTACTAACAAGTTTAGATACTTCTACTAATGCGGCTTTAACTCATTTAGTGTGTAATGATAATTCACTAACAAACTTAGATGTTTCGGCTAATGTGGCTTTAGTACAGTTGCATTGTGTTAATAATTCACTAACAAGTTTAGATCTGTCAACTAATACGGCTTTAACTCATTTACGTTGTCAAGATAATTCATTAACAAGTTTAGATATATTGTCTAATGCGGCTTTAACTGTATTAATGTGTCATAATAATTCACTAACAAGTTTAGATATATCTGCCAATATGGCTTTAACTCGTTTAAGGTGTTTTAACAATTCACTAGCAAGTTTAGATGTATCGACTAATACGGCTTTAACTCGTTTATGGTGTCAAGGTAATTCGATAACAAGTTTAGATGTTTCTACTAATGTTGCTTTAACTTCTTTATGGTGTTTTAATAATTCATTAACAAGTTTAGATGTATCGACTAACACGGCATTAATTACTTTATGGTGCAACGATAATTCAATAACAAGTTTGGATATATCAACTAACACTGCTTTAACTGGTTTTCGTTCTCAGGATAATCAACTTACAAGTTTAAATCTTAAAAATGGTAATAATACTGCTATAATTAATGCAAATTTTGATGCAACAAATAACCCAAACCTAACTTGCATAGAGGTTGATGATGCATCTTGGAGTACAACAAATTGGACAAATATTGATGCACAATCAACCTTTAGAAACAACTGCTCTTTAACTTACGTGCCAGACGATAACTTTGAACAAGCATTAATAGATTTAGGCTACGATACAGTTTTAGATGATTATGTTTATACCGAAGATATTAATATAATTACTAGTTTAAACGTAAACGGTAAGAGCATAGCAGACTTAACAGGTATTGAAGATTTTGTTGTCTTAACTTCTCTATGGTGTCAAAGTAACTCACTAACAAGTTTAGACATTTCGGCAAATACGGCTTTGACAGATTTAAGGTGTTTTAATAATTCATTAACAAGTTTAGATGTATCGACTAACACGGCTTTAACTCGTTTATGGTGTCAAGGTAATTCATTAACAAGTTTAGATGTTTCTACTAATGTTGCTTTAAACTCTTTACATTTTTATAATAATTCACTAACAGATTTAGATGTATCGACTAATACGGCTTTAACAGAATTGTATTGTTTTAATAATCCATTAACAAATTTAGATGTATCGGTTAATACTGCTTTAACTCGTTTATTTTGTGCTAATAATTCACTAACAAGTTTAGACCTATCAACTAACACGGCTTTAGAATGGTTAAATTGTAGAGATAATCAACTAACAAGTTTAGATGTATCAGCTAATACCGCTTTAACTCGTTTACATTGTCAAAATAACCAACTAACAAATTTAAATCTTAAAAATGGTAATAATACTGCTATAATTAATGCAGATTTTGATGCAACAAATAACCCAAACTTAACCTGTATAGAAGTTGATGATGTATCTTGGAGTACAACAAATTGGACAAATATTGATGCACAATCAACCTTTAGAAATAACTGCTCTTTAACTTACGTACCAGACGATAATTTTGAACAAGCATTAATAGATTTAGGTTATGATACGGTTTTAGATGATTATGTTTATACCGAAGATATTAATACAATTATTAACTTAGATGTAAGTAGTAAAAGCATAGCAGATTTAACAGGTATTGAAGACTTTGTGGCTTTAACTTCTTTATGGTGTCAAAGCAACTCATTAACAAGCTTAGATGTCTTGGCCAACACGGCTTTAATTGCTTTATCTTGTCAAGATAATCAACTCACAAGTTTAGATATTTCGGCTAATACGGCTTTAACTTTTTTAAATTGTCAAGATAATCAACTCACAAGTTTAGATGTTTCGGTTAATACGGGTTTAACTTATCTAAATTGCAGGTACAATGAACTCACAAGTTTAGACGTATCGACTAACACGGCTTTAACCGAATTGAGGTGCTCTAACAATGAACTAACAAATTTAGAGGTATCTACGAATACGGCTTTAACTTTTTTAACTTGCAACAATAACCAACTCACAAGTCTAGATGTTTCGGCTAATCCTGCTTTAACTGTTTTAGTGTGTTTTGATAATCAATTAACAAGTTTGAATGTTAAAAATGGTAATAATACCGCTATAACTAACGCAAATTTTTATGCAACAAATAACCCAAACCTAACTTGTATAGAGGTTGATGATGCTGTCTGGAGTACAACAAACTGGACAAATATTGATACACAAGCAACTTTTAGAAATACCTGCTCTTTAACTTACGTACCAGACGATAATTTTGAGCAAGCATTAATAGATTTAGGCTACGATACTGTTTTAGATGATTATGTTTATACCGAAGATATCAATACAGTTACTCTTTTAGATGTAAGTAGTAAAAACATAGCAGACTTAACAGGTATTGAAGACTTTGTGGCTTTAACTGAATTGGATTGTGATAATAATTCACTAACAAGTTTAGACATATCTACAAATACTGCTTTAACTCGTCTAGATTGTTTTAATAACTCCCTAACAAGTTTAGATATATCTACTAATATTGCTTTAGATTTTTTACGTTGTGGATTTAACCAACTAACAAGTTTAGATGTATCTGCTAACACGGCTTTAACAATTTTACTCTTTTCCAATAATCAACTAACAAACTTAGATATATCTACTAATACGAATTTAACTATTTTAAATTGCTCTAGCAATTCGCTAACAAGTTTAGATGTGTCGGCTAATACGGCTTTAACGGCTTTAAGATGTCAAAATAATTCACTAACAAATTTAGATGTTTCGACTAATACTGCTTTAATTACTTTATGGTGCCACAACAATTTGCTAACAGGTTTAGATGTATCTATTAATGCTTCTTTAACCAATTTATGGTGTCCGAACAATCAACTTACAAGTTTAAATGTTAAGAACGGAAATAATACTGCTATTACCAACAATTGGTTTAACACAGTAAACAACCCAAGTCTAACGTGTATAGAGGTTGATGATGCAACTTGGAGTACAACAAACTGGACAAACATAGATCCTGCAAGTAGTTTTTCTGAAGATTGCAACCCTGAAACTATCTGGATAAGCGGAGCCTGGACAAACGGCGTACCAACAATTATAGACAACGCTATTATAAGAGATAATTACTCAACCACAGCACAAGGAGCAAGTATTGATGCCTTTACCTTAGTTATAGACCCAAGTTATACCTTAACCATTGCAGATGGTGATTACTTGCAAGTTGAAAACAATATAACCGTAAACGGAAACCTAATAGTACAACACCAAGGAAGCGTAGTACAAATAGACGATACCGCCACCGTAACCAACAACGGAAACATTACCGTATTAAAAACAATGACAAGTTTTGATAGCGGAACAGATTTCGCCATACTAGGAAGCCCAATGACAGGCGAAACCAGAAATGGCGTTTATAGTCAAAATAATGTAACGATGAACCATCTTACTGCTAACTTTGTTCCACATACTGATGTTGCAACAAACGATCCTGGAGCAGAAAACTTTGCAGACGATGATGGCAATAATTGGGCATTTTTAACTGGAGCTGCTCCTATTACACCTGGAGTTGGCTATTTAGTAGGAGGCATTACAGCTGGAGGTAACTTTACAAGTACTTATACTCAAGGAACACTCAATAATGGAATAATTAATTATAACACCATTTTTAATACAGACCAAAATGCAAGTCCGAATGTAATGAGCAACCCTTACGCTTCTGCTATTGATGCCAACATATTTATAAATAACAATACAATTGTAGATGCCCTTTATTTTTGGGAACACTTAACGCCACCAAGTACAAGTTACCCAGGTTATCGTGCAGAGAATTGGGATATGGGCGATATTTCTATGTACAATTTATCTGGCGGTATTGCCGCAGCAAATGGAGGCTCATCACCAAGCCAATACATCCCATCCGGACAAGGTTTTGCCATAAAAGCAAATGCATTTGGTACGGTAATATTTGATAATTCGTTGCGAGTAGTAAGTCCAAATATAGGTTACAGAAATTCAGAAAATACTAATAGAATGTATGTAAACGTTAGTAATGAAACCTACGGATTAAAAGGCAAAACGCTAATTACATTTACACCTAATGCCACTGATGAAATAGATGTAAATTACGATGCCAAGCGATTGGCAACACCAATCTCCATCTATTCGAAAGTTGAAGAACAAGAACTAAGCATTCAAGGAAGGAGTGCTTTTAATGAAAATCAAATAATACCATTAGGTTTTAGAACACAAGTTGAAGAACTGCAAGAATACACTATTTCTTTAGGATTAATTGAAGGAACAGAAATCTCGAATGCAACGGTTTATTTACAAGATAATTTACTTCAAACAGAAACCAACTTAAGCGAAACCAGTTACAGTTTTACTTCGGAAGATGGGAATTTTAGCGACCGTTTTATAATTTATTTTGGGCAAGAAGTTTTAGGAAATAATGAGGTAACCTCAAATACCGTATCATTATATCCAAATCCGGTAAGCAGTCAAGTAAGCATTTCGTCAATAGCAACTATCTCAACAGTAATTATTTACGATTTAAGTGGGAGAGTGGTAAGAAGTATAAATGCAAATGAGCAAACAAATCTTACGATCGACTTGTCAGAATTAAGTTCAGCAATGTATTTTGTTGAGATAAAAACACCAAGAGGTAGTATCACAAAACGTATTATTAAAGAGTAGTTCGATGAAAATAATTAAAGCGATACTCTTGTTTTTTGTAAAATTAGTGATACTTTTTTTCTTTGTTTTTAGTTTAACAAGCGAAGAAAGAAAAGAGTTATTAGAATAATTAAAGCCCTAATATTTCTTAGTAATATTAAATATTAGGGTTTCTAATAGTTAGTTTTTTAATGAGTATTGAAACAAAACAGGGCAAACTCATACTTTTTAATTGTAACAGATAATCAAGGAGTTATGAAATCTCAATTTACAAGATTATAAGTTTCTTGAAAGAAAGCCTATTGATATCATTGACTTTCTATTTTTTAAAATGAAAGTATGAGTTTGCCCTGCACCCCCCCAGTAAGAAGACCATTTCCAAAACATCAAATTCTGATGTGCCAAAATATTCCAATTGGCCAGCTCCTCCTTCTTCACACATACCAGTATAAATCTCTCCGTTTTCAAAAAAATCGGCAGGAACATATGGAATTTCATCGTTTATTGGCGGGACATTACTTTCTCCATTAATAACAAGATCATGAAGATACCAAGTGTGTTCAAAAAGCCTTATATCTTGTGAATAACTAAGAACACTAATTACTAATAATAAAATACTAAGTAGTTTTTTCATAATATGCAGCATAACGTCTCGGCTATGGTTAGTGGCGTGTTAAAATTACTTAACTTTCGACTAATTACCAAACTTAATTTAAAGAACTTAACTTTGAATTAAGCAATTAGAAGCCATTAATTATAGCCATTGTTGGTAGCCGTTGTTGATATTCCGAAAGCCTAAAAATCATACGACATATTCAACATATAGTATCTCGGTAAAATATTTGTTCTGTAAATATTTGTTGAAAAATCTGATGTTTGTATCTGTTCAAAATTAGTTTCATTCAGTAAATTCTTGGCTATTAAGTTAAATTCTAACCGTTTATTTTTGGGTCTAAATCTAACAGAAGCATCGAGAAACATATAATTTTCTGATTTCTGTTTTAAATTTGGTAAAAAATAATCGGACGAAAGCAAAACAAACCACTTTTTTGCTGGCTTCAATATAATTTTAAAGGTGTTATTTAATGATTCGTTTATAAATTCATTGCTATTATCACTTTGAGAAATTGATTGTGAAAAATTGATTGTGTTCTCAAAATTAACAAAAAGTCTAAACGCTGTTCTAAAGTTTAATTGGGTATTAAAAAACCGACTTTCATTATTTCTTAATTCTGAATTATTTACAATATTCTTGTATCGTGAAATGGAGTAATTTGAATTTGATTTTACAGTGGATTCTAAAAAACGAATATATTTTGTTGCCGAAAAGTTAAAATTTAAATTGTTATTATCTTGTGGCAAAAAGAAATAATTAATCTGTGTTGTATTTTGATTAATGGTAGAATTTGTAAAAAAATTACCATTTCTGTTTTGATAATTCATTCCTATAGCAACTTCTAATAAATTATATAAATCATCATGAAGATAGGAAAACCCATAACTTAAAGCCTCTTGTAATTCTAAGCTTGGAATATTACTAACAGATGTTCTATTGTTTATTAAAATTTGGTTTTGAAATAAATAATTATCAACTATTGATGATTGTTCATAATTTGCAGTTCCAAGAAAGGAAGAAATTTCGTTTAATTTATACTTTATGTTTATTGAGGGTTCAAATAAAAAATTTGTTTGAGTATTTTTTGTATTACTTTCTTTGTTGTAAATTTCTTGGTCTAAATATCTAAATCTATAACTAGGAGATAACTTCCATTTTCCAGTATTAAATTGGTAAGAACCCAA
This sequence comes from Flavobacteriaceae bacterium, assembly GCA_021648265.1. Classification (GTDB taxonomy): domain Bacteria; phylum Bacteroidota; class Bacteroidia; order Flavobacteriales; family Flavobacteriaceae; genus Marifrigoribacter. The sequence goes on from JAKITD010000056.1 coordinate 15,700, forward strand.
CTGATACATCGTTTTTTTAGAATATCTTAAATTATTTATACCATTTTCTGCTGTATTATTTCCTGCTAAATTTTGACTAAATAATTCGGATTGAAGTTTGTTGTTATCTATAATTCCTCCAACAGAAAATGTATATTTATTCTTCTTTGTAGTTGAACCTAAAAGAATTGATTGTACTTCCAAATAATTTTTTGAATATTCACTTTTTTGAATGTCATTTTCATAATTAATTGGGTCAATAATTGAAGGGTTTATTTGAAAATTCTGTGGAATATTATTAGTAGATTGAAAAACAGAAAATTGAAACGCTTTTTTATCTGAAATCTTTTTTGTGAAAAGTAATTTTTGTCTTAAATAAAAACTTTCTGAATTTAGTAAAGTTGTAAAACTATTATCGTTGTTTGAAACAACAGATGATGGTGTTTGTATATTTTCTTGTTGTATTGTTAAATTATACTCAAGCAACGAAGTTTTTGAAGCGTTGTACTTTACTTCTAAATCGCCACGATATTGTTTTGGTTTTTTTTCAATTGAAATATCATCAGTTGTCGTAAACGATTGACCGTCAATAATAAATTGATTTTCAAATAACTGCTCACTTGTAATTTTATCGTTTACATAATATAAGTTTGTTTTTATTTTTAGGCGTTTATTTATTTTAAAAAGAGCATTATAATTACCAAAATATTGATTGTTTATATTTACTCTTTCTTCATCTAAAGTGTTTAAAAAACTAGTTTCGGGGATTATTCTTTTTGCTAAAAACCTTTTTTCTATAAACTGTTCTCTGTTTTGGCTAAATCCAAAATAATTAAAAGGAGAACGGTTAATGCCTATATTATTATACGATAATGTAGCAAAAGTTTTATAGGCTTTTGTAATACCTAGTAAATTTGCATTTATATCTAAAACTTCGTTGAGATTTTCTGAAATACCACTACCAAAATCAATATTTCCTGAAAAGTTGAATTTTCCTTTTTTCAATTTTAAATTTATGGAAACCTTATCTCCTTTTTCAATTCCTTTTAATAGTGGGTTTTCCGAATAATTTTCGATTGCTTCTATTTGCTCAACCATATCTACATTGATGTTCTTTGTGCCAAGTGTGTAATTATGACCAAATAAGTTGTCGCCGTCCAAAGTTACATTTTCTATGGGTTTGCCTTTGTATTTTATTGCTCCTGTATTTTTATCTACCTCAATTCCGGGTAGTTTCTTTATTATATCTTCAATTTTTCTTTCTGAACCGTCACGATAGGAGTTAACATTGTAACTAACTGTATCTTTTTTTATTTTAAAAGGTTTTCTCTTTGCGGTAATTATAACTTCATCAAGTTTATTGGTTGTTGTATCTTTCTCTAAAATAAAATCTATAGTATAGGTTTTATTTTTTTGAGGATTATCAATAACCCTTTTTCCTGTAACATAACCATTAGATTGTATTTCAACTACTATTTTTAAATACTTTTTTTTTAAATCAATTTCATACTTTCCTTTTCTTGCTATGGAGTATTCTTTAACATTAGTGCTGTCAAAATCCTTAATCAAAACATACGAATAATCTAAATTATTTTGTTCAACATCTGTTATTGTACCTAAAATTGTTTGGGAGTAAGCGATAGTCGAACTCAAAATAAGTATAATAAAAAAAAGTTTTTTTAACATAAAAAATGGTAGCAAAAAAATTATTTTCTTTTCTCTATATAATCTAAGGTTTCAAATAGATGAAAGGAATTTATGTCTATCTCACCAATTATTACACCTGGTATTTTTGAAAAGAGAAATAACTCCCTTTCCTTACTTTCTTTTATTGATTTTTCCACAAATTCATTAAAAGTTGTTTGATTTTTATGATATGGTTTTATTATCTTAGAAGATTCACTAGATTTATTAATTTCAGTTAACTTAAATTCGTAAGTAGATGTGTTTTCAGTTGCTTCAAGTACAAGACCTGGCAAACCTATTAACCTCCAAGGACCTCCGTTTATCCCTAACTCATTTGTAAAATATACTGTCCAAGTTCTATCGTTAATAAAGGCAGTCGCTTTTTGTGCATTATATTTTCCGATTTTTTTACATTCATCTTTAATTTCCCATTTCGGATAATTAATAGTGTCTTTAATCAACACTTTGTTCTTGCAGTAAGTGTTATACAGAATTGTATATGTACTATCTTTTTTAAAATCATTATAATAGAACTTATAATCCCGACAAATTACTTTTGGTCCAATAACTTCCAATGAGTCATTTTCATTTAAAGAGCTTTTAACAAAATCACCTCCTTTTAACTTATTCACGTATTGCGATAATTTAAAATTAGATGTTTTATTTTTGAAATCTACTTTTAGTACCCCATAAGCATTAAAAGTTAATAGTTCCACTGTTCTCGTTAGTTCATAGTTTAGGGACGAAATGTTATTTTGCGATAGGCAATAACAAGGAATTAATAATAGTAAAAAAAATATTTTCATTAGTTTGAAGTTTTGTAAGTTATTAATGTTTTAATCGTTTTGCTTGAAAAATTTTTGTTTTTTAATTTAACTTTTCAAAGTTAAACATAAAGCCCCGAATTTTAAAAAATAGGGCTTTAATGTTAGTTAATTTTATTAATCTTCAGTATGTGGGCATAAAAAGTATACTCTATGGGTATGTCCTTCATTACATATATAATCCAGATAGCACATTTCGCCTTTTTCTACATCTGCTGTAATTTCAGTATTTTGTTCTACAACAGCAATATTCTCTTTTACATCATTTGAAGCAAAAGAAAAAGTTCCAATTAGCATAAATACTAAAGCAAAAAATAAATTTTTCATAATTTTAAGTTTTTATGAAGTTAGTTTGAAGAATAATTTGATTAGCCGTGTTTTGACCCCTATAAAACAAGAGTAATCTTTTAAATTTCGATTATTAATTATGCTGCTTTATTTTTCATTAAAATTAAATGTTTTTCTTCATTCCATTTTTCCATAGGAGTAATTCTTCCGAGCA
>JAKITD010000007.1 GCA_021648265.1 Flavobacteriaceae bacterium
TTTTATTTCTTCAATTTTCGCAATATCTTCGTGTTGTAGCATGTTCTGTACTTTGTGTCTAACAGCTTAAAGATACAGTAAAACCAAGGCTTAGCCTTGGTTTTTATGCTATTTATTATCGCTGAAACCCCCTAAATAAGGAGTGCGAAACTTGAGTAACTAAATAATTGAATAACCTATTAACTAATTGAAAAACGAAGTCCTATAGATTTCAAAACTGAAAATAAATAATTTAAATAACTAATAACCTTATGCTAACAATTTACCACAATCCACGATGCAGCAAATCTAGAGGCTGCAATACCATGCTTTTAGATTTAGGAAAAGAAGTAAAAGTGATTAATTATATAAAAGATCTTTTTACTGAAGAGGCTTTACAAGAAGTTATAAAAAAACTAAACATCAAACCCATAGAGTTAGTTCGTACCAACGAACAAGAATGGAAAGATAACTTTAAAGGAAAAACCCTCAGTGATTCCGAAGTGATTAATGCCATGGTCGCTTACCCTAAACTTATACAACGCCCTATTGTTGTTAATGGAAATAAGGCTGTTATTGGCAGACCGTTGGAATTGGTAGAAACAATTTTGTAATAATTTGAAAAAAAAAATTGGGATGTGCATAATACACATCCCAATTATATATAAAGTATAAAGTCTAAGACTTATTCGTTTCTTTTTGCTTCACGTTTTAATTTCCATCTTTCATATAAAGAACCACCAATCCAATAAGGTAAAATTGATATTAAAAAGATCATTAACCAAAAACCAATGGTTACAATGGTCATAAACGCTAAAAACCCTAAATACTGACTAAAATCAAACATAATAAATTGTATTTTTAATGATGTGTCAAATATACTATGCTTTTTTCAGAAAAAACAAGATTTTTTTTAATTTATTAACAGGAATTAAACAATTTTAAACTAGCCTAAAATTGGTTGTTTTCGTACCTTTGTTGCTCTTCAAAAAACACAATTATGGACTACAGAATCGAAAAAGATACCTTAGGCGAGGTTAAAGTCCCTGCCGACAAACTTTGGGCTGCGCAAACAGAGCGTTCTCGAAATAATTTTAAAATAGGCCCAGCAGCATCAATGCCTTTAGAAATAGTATATGGCTTTGCTTATTTAAAAAAATCTGCTGCGTATAGTAACTGCGAATTAGGCGTTCTTTCCGAAGAAAAAAGAGATTTAATCGCTGCTGTTTGTGACGAAATATTAACAGGAATGCACGATGATCAATTTCCATTGGTAATATGGCAAACTGGAAGTGGTACGCAAAGCAATATGAACTTAAATGAAGTTATTGCAAATCGTGCACATCAATTAGCGGGAAAGACAATCGGCGAAGGTAAAAAAACCTTAACACCAAACGATGATGTTAATAAATCGCAATCTTCAAACGATACCTTTCCCACTGGTATGCACATTGCGGCCTATAAAAAATTGGTAGAGAATACCATTCCAGGAGTTCAACAATTACAAACTTCATTAGCCAATAAAGCTGAAGAATTTAAAGACGTTGTAAAAATTGGGCGTACACATTTAATGGATGCTACGCCTCTTACATTAGGACAAGAATTTAGTGGCTATGCTTCTCAATTGAAACACGGAATTAAAGCGTTAAAAAATACCCTTTCTCATCTTTCCGAATTAGCTTTAGGAGGAACCGCTGTAGGAACAGGAATTAATACACCAAAAGGCTATGCTGAAAACGTAGCAGGTTACATAGCAAAATTTACAGGGCTACCTTTTGTTACAGCTGAAAATAAATTTGAAGCATTAGCGGCTCACGATGCGATTGTAGAATCTCACGGAGCCCTAAAACAATTGGCAGTTTCGCTAAATAAAATAGCCAACGATATTAGAATGCTAGCAAGTGGACCAAGAAGTGGAATTGGAGAAATAACTATTCCTGCAAACGAACCTGGTTCTTCTATTATGCCTGGGAAAGTAAATCCAACTCAAGCCGAAGCGTTAACAATGGTTTGTGCTCAAGTAATAGGCAACGATGTAGCTATTGCTGTTGGTGGTATGCAAGGACATTATGAATTAAATGTTTTTAAACCAGTAATGGCTGCTAATTTTTTGCAATCGGCTCAACTTATTGGTGATGCTAGTGTCTCTTTTGAAAAAAATTGTGTTGCTGGAATCGAACCAAATTACGAAGTAATTAAAACTCAGTTAAATAATTCTTTAATGTTAGTTACTGCTTTAAATCCTAAAATAGGGTATTATAAAGCTGCAGAAATTGCTAATACTGCTCACGAAAATGGAACAACTCTTAAAATTGAAGCGGTAAGGTTAGGGTATTTAACTGAAGAAGAATTTGACCAATGGGTGAAACCAGAAAATATGGTTGGAAATAATTAATTATAAATATTTTTATACGTTTATTGTTAAGGCTGCTATACCAAGCAGTCTTTTTTAATTGTCAAAAAACCGATTAAATGCAATTTTATTAGTTAAAGTGTAATTAATTTGTATATTGCTCTTCCCAAATGATTAAAACTTACTTATTATGAAACAACAATTAATGCCCCTGCTACTATGTCTTTTTGTAACATTATCAGTAATGAGTTTTGGCTCAATTACTAATAATGAATCACAACAAAATTCAAGTAAAAACGCTGTTTTCCAACACTTTAACAAACTTAACAATGATGATGCTTCAAATTTAAATGAAGTCTTAAACTCATCTTTTTTATTAAGTAATGGACTTAACAAAAATGGATTTTATCAATACTATTCTGAAAATTCTTTTGGTGGAGGAATTTCACTAAATAAGGAATTTTCCTACAATATCGTTGATAATTCATACATTTCAACAGCAGTAATTTTTAGTCCTGTTCACTTTCAAGGAAACTTTTTTAATCAAGGATTGTTTTATGGATTTGCATTTACAATCATATTACTTAATTTAGTCTGTTATTTTATTTTTGATGAGAAATTATTTGCAACATTCTCAGCATCAGTTGCTGCTTTAACAATTGTATTATTCTTTTCACAAGGATTGTTTACTTTTGTTGGAATTGATAGTATTATCAATAATCAATTAATCCAACCCTCTTTACTTTTTATATCCATAGGGCTCAGTGCATATTTTGCCAGTAAATTTCTAAATATAAAAGAGTTTTACAAAAACACTATTCATTTAACGGTTCCTCTTTTTGGAATTTCAGCTTTACTAATTATTGGTGCCTGGATTTTCAATAATTCTTTTATTGCTAATATTTCAAATACTATTATGTTTGGAGTTTTAAGCTTGTATTTTTTAATAGGGGTTTTACTTTTCAGTAAAAAGAACTATGCTAAATTTTATGTAATCGGGACTTTTATTCCGCTTTTGTTTTCAATAGACTTTTTTGTGTTAAAACCCTTCGGAATTGATTTTCTATTTACGGAAGCTGTCCATTTAAAAGTTGCTGTGTTTTTTGAGATACTACTACTTTCATACGCAATAATGTATCGAATGCAAGCCGTAAAAGAAGAAGGCGAATTAAGACAAACCGAAATGAGAATATTCCTTAAAAGACAAGATGTTATGAGTAGAAATAAAGTAGAAGAACTTGTTGAAGATGTTTATTTAGAAAACCTAATTATGCAATATGATTTGGACGGACTTGAAATTAAATTACTTCAGTACATTTCAGAAGGAAAAACAAATATCAAAATAGCAAGAAAATTAAAATTATCTGAAGATGAAGTGGTAGATTATACGAAAGAACTCTATCAGAAACTTGAAATTAGCGAACACGTTCACGAAGATTATAGAATGGTAAATAGTCAGCCTGACTATATCTATAATTAACTTGTTTATACCTAAACTATACTAAGGGTAAGTTTTTACAATTTACCCTTTTTTAATATAATACTTCCTGTATTTAATAAATGCTGCTGCACCAAACAAAATAACAAAGCCCGCAAAATACTTAACAAAATTTGGTGTTACAGGCACATCTCCACTTGCATAAGAATGCAAACCAACTAGATAGAAATTCACTCCAAAATAAGTCATTATAATTGAAGCAAAAGCTACCACTGCGGCGAAATTAAAACTCCACTTCCCTCTTAATCCAGGTACCAAACGCATATGTACAACAAAAGCATAAATCATTATACTAATTAATGCCCAAGTTTCTTTTGGATCCCAACCCCAATAACGCCCCCAACTTTCATTCGCCCATTGTCCTCCTAAAAAGTTTCCAATAGATAGCATTACCAAACCAACCGTTAAAGCCATTTCGGTAATAATAGTTAGTTCTTTTATATTCAAATTCATTTTACTGAAATTCTTTTTATTGGTCATTACCATTAATAATAGGGAGGTTAATCCTAAAATCATTCCTAAAGTAAATGGTCCGTAACTTGCTACAATAATCGCAACGTGAATCATCAACCAATAACTATCCAATACTGGAGCAAGATTGGCAATTTCCGGGTCTATCCAGTTTAGATGTGCTACCCATAAAATAATCGCTGCCACAAATGCGGTAGATGCAATGGTAATATAACTCCTTCTTCCTAATGTTAATCCGAATAAAACCGTTGCCCAAGCAACATAAATAATAGATTCGTAAGCGTTACTCCAAGGTGCGTGACCACTAATATACCATCTTGCAATTAGCCCAATAGTCAACAGGATAAAGAGAATCCAAATGATAGCTTTACTAGATTTAATTAGAAAGTTAATTACTTTATTTTCATTGAATATCTGAATGATAATAAATACAAACATCAACATTCCAAACACCGCAAAGTATTTGTAAAGTTTGTTGAAAATATCAATTTTATTATATAAAACCTCCGTATTTATTTTACTTTCTGAAGGCATTACATCGGCTCCAAATTTCTTCTGAAACATAGTAATACCTTCTAATAATTCGTCTGAGGTTTTATAATCACCTGTTTTTCTTGACTTCTGAAGTGTTTCAAAATAATAAGGAAGAATATTTCTCACAAAAGCTGAATCTTTTTCTTGGTAATGAACTTGATCCAATTCAGGATAAGAAACCCAACGGTTATTGTTATCATCTGGAATTGGAAAAATTTTAAAAATTCCACCACTTAACGCTTCATTCAATAAATAAAAGTTTTCATAGGCTTTCATAAAATCCTTCTGAAACTGATTTTTATTATTTGTTTTTGAAGCGTCTTCAATATATGGTCCTAACTTGTTTCTTCCGTTTTCATCAATTAAATCCATTAATGAGAACCGCTTTGCATCTTTTGAAACCCCAATAATCTCGCGAATACTATCGTTTCCTCTTTTCAAATACATAATAGGAACCTCCAACCATAAACGTGGAAATTCCACCATAGATACAAATACCTGATTGGCATCCAAACCTTCGTAAGTGCCGCTATGACTTATTTTACGCAACAACTCGCTTGCAAAAGTATTTACAGGCTTCATACGCCCATTATCCTGTAATACTAAGTGAGCAAACTTTAAAGCGTGCTCTTTTGAAACAGCATTTGCAACTATGATTGAATCTATTTTCTCTTTGGAAATTTCGGTTCTATGCGAATTTGCTTCTTGTGCAAATCCAGTTAAAGAAACTAGTAAAATCAAGATAGTTGTTAAGGCAGTTTTCTTCTTTTTTATTTTTTGAAGCATCTTTTTTAAATCTGAAAAACGACTGTTAGGATCAAACAAAATTGCTAACAGTCCTAAGTATAACAAACCATAACCAATATAGGTAATCCAAGTTCCCCAAAAATCGTGGTTAACAGAAAGTATAGTTCCTTTTTCATCAGGGTCAAATCCAGATTGAAATAAACGATATCCTTGTTCGTCAAGAATATTATTCATAAATATTTCGTAATCGTAAAATTCTGTATCACTTCTATTCACCGTTACTTTACTTTTAAAAGCTGAATAATTTTTTTCGGTTCCTGGGTATTTATCAGCAATAAATTCATTTAAAGTAATACTAAAAGGTAGTACATATTCTTTTGAACCGTAAGCCAAATAAACCTTCAATCCTCCTACTTCAGCTAAAACTGGAGTTCTAACAACTCCTTGTCCTCCAAGAATTGACACTTCTTTTGTTTCTCCTTTTGAACTCACTTCCACCATCAGAGCACTCATATTAGTCGGTTCGGATTTTGGAGCTTTTATAATTCCAAATTCTCCTTCTAGTACAGGCTCAGGAATTACAAACGCCATTCCAGCTACTTGATATAAAGAACGTAAATTTAAGGGTTGTAAACTATCGCTTACCAACATTCCTTTTTCTTGATCTGCCATCCGCATCCATTGCCCTTCAAAATGAGTTGAAATAGTATATTCTCCATCTTTATAACCTAAATTAATCGCACCATCTGTTGGGTTATTAAGAGATATTAATACATTATGAATATCCAACACATCGCCATCACCAATCCAATGATCGTGACGTTCTCCGCCACCTGCTTCAACAATTTTTAAGAAGTTTTTACCACCGTCTTTTGCGATAATTCCTTCTTTGGCGTTATTAATAAAATTCACATATTTTACAGTTACGTCTTGATTGTTATAATCGGTATTTATTTCAAAATCGTTGTTTAATCTTTCGGATAATCGCAAATGAATTGGATCAATATTTCTTCTTTGATCAACTCCATCCCTTTTATAATCACCATCGATAAATATTTTCAAATAGGTTTCTGAAGAGAGTATGGTGTTTTCAGTAGCTCCTTCCCTAATGTGCATCATTCCTTCAAAACTAATGTATCGAGTTACAAAAGCTCCCAAAATAATTAAGATAAAAGAAAGGTGTATGGTTAAAGTTGCCCATTTTTCTTTCCGAAGTAATCTATATTTTGAAATATTACCAATAAAATTTATCATAAATAATCCCATAATGGCTTCAAACCATTTGGTATTATAGATAAGTTCACGAGAATATGGTGTGGGTGAAGTATCTGCTGATGCGTCCATAAACGTACCTGTTGCCATTGCGACAGCAAAAACAATAAATAATATGGAGGTTAAACGCGTTGAGAAAAGAATAGAAAATAATTTCTTAAGCATGAGTTGTTAATTTGCTGCAAATTTAGGTAATATTAAATCGCCACGAATACACGAATCTTTTTTTTATCAACGTACTTTATTAAAATTTTGTTAATTTAAATTTCAATAACACTCATTGATTATACCTATCTTATCAATTTATCACTACTTTTTAGGACGGTTTTTAAATATTTCCATATTCATAAAAGTGCTCATATTTCTTGCTCTGTTTTTTGCTAATTGAGCGTTTTCTCCTTCGTACAATGCATCTATATTTTTAAACCAAAGATTTAACCAAATTCCAAAATGAAACTCATTGATTGTATGATTATGAAATTTATCGGCTCTAACATGAGCAGCTAAAGGATTCCCTGCATATTTTTTTACAAAGAAAAGGTTGGTTTCCCAAAAATCGGTAAGCAACTCTAAATGCGTATCCCAATCTTTAATCATCGAATTGAAAATTGGTCCTAATAAATCATCTTTTCTTACATCATCGTAAAAGGTGTGGATTAATATTGAAATATCTTCTCTGGATTGTATGTCGTGCTTCATTTTATTTTGCCTTAATTAACTTAATTTATTAATGGTAAAAATGTTTAACAAAGATATTGTTTCCTAACTAAAAGGGTACCTATAATTAGAGATTCTTGACTTCTTCCGAAATTTCGGGACTGAATGACAAATTGTTTATCTTCGTCCGATGATTCGTATCGTAATTTTAGGCTTCGGAAATGTAGGACAACACCTTTTTAAGGCTTTTTCTAATGCTTCTGAAATTGAAGTAATTCAAGTTTATAATCGCTCTGAGATTGATATTTTTGAAGAGAACCCAACTAATTTCACATCTGATATTACTAATTTAAAAGAAGCAGATATTTATGTAATTGCGGTTCCTGATGATGCTATAAAAAATGTTTCTGAAACGATTCCTGTCAACAGCAAACTAGTAGTTCATACTTCCGGAAGCGTTATGATGGAAGACCTTTCTAACAAAAATAGAAAAGGGGTGTTTTATCCACTTCAATCCTTTTCAAAAAATAAAGCAATTGATTTTTCTGAAATTCCTATTTGTGTGGAAGCTTCAGATGCTTCCGATTTAATTTTATTAAAAAAAATAGGAAATAAAATTTCAAATAATGTTTCTGAAATCTCTTCCGAAGAAAGAAAAAAACTGCATTTAAGTGCCGTTATCGTTAATAATTTTGTGAATTACCTCTATCAAGTAGGAAGCGATTTGCTTTCGGAAGCAGACTTATCCTTCGATTTACTAAAACCATTAATTAAAGAAACGGCATTAAAAATTGAAAAACTCACTCCTTTTGAAGCACAAACAGGGCCTGCCAAAAGAAATGATAAAAAAACAATCGAAAAACAATTACATTTGCTAAAGGATAGTCCTCACCAAAAGCTATATGCAGAAATGACGGAAGCTATTTTGCGGGAGTATCATAAAGAAGATTAACGATTAAAATCTAGGTTCTGACAGAGAGATTCCTCCTACGTCGGAATGACAATTAAAGGGAATGACAAATCCTAAATAACAATTTAAAAGAGTATGAATTACAAAGAACGCTTAAATCACATTACCACTTTAATTTTTGATGTGGACGGAGTATTAACCAACGGAACCATCATCGTTGCAACCAATGGAGATATGTACCGGAAAATGCACACCAAAGACGGATTTGCATTAAAAACTGCCGTTGATAAAGGCTATAATGTTTGTATAATATCTGGAGGAACCAATGAAGGTGTTCGAATGCGTTTGCAAGGTTTAGGTATAAAAGATATTCATTTAGGAGCCCATCATAAAACAAAAACGATGAATACTTATTTGCAACAAAATAACATCAAGCCTGAAAATGTACTTTATATGGGCGATGATATTCCAGATTTAGAGGTAATGCAGGAAGTAGGACTGCCTTGTTGTCCGCAAGACGCTGTACAAGAAATCAAAAAAGTTTCCTCTTACGTATCGCATAAAAAAGGGGGGAAAGGTTGTGTTCGTGATGTGGTTGAACAAGTGCTTAAAGTACAAGGAAAATGGTTGAATGATGGTGATGTGAGTGCTAAGTATGATTAGTTTATTAATTCTGAATTAATAAAAATGAACTACCTAAACCTCATAAGATACAAAAACCTACTTATCATTATTTTAATACAAGTATTGATTCGTTATGCTTTATTTATTCCTTTAGGTGCTGATCTTACTTTATCTCATTTTGAATTTTCATTATTAGTTTTAGCAACTATTTTTATCGCTGCAGCTGGAAATGTCATCAACGATATTTATGATGTAGAAATTGATGAAATAAATAAACCTGAAAAGGTAATTGTAGGAAAATCTATTTCTGAAAAAACAGCTTACAATTTATTTGTCATTTTCAATATTATGGGTGTTGGATTGGGGTTTTATCTAACAAAACAGATCGAAGAAGATGCGTTTTTTGGGTTCTTTATTGTGACTTCTGCCCTTTTGTATTTATATGCTACTTTTTTGAAATCGATGTTGCTAGTTGGCAATATAATTGTTTCCTTATTAGTAGCTTTTAGTTTGATAATTGTCGGAGTTTTTGATTTGTTTCCTTCAATAACATTTATAAATCAAGAGTTTCAATCCTTTGTCTTCGGTATTGTATTGAATTATGCTTTATTCGCTTTTCATATCAATCTAATGCGTGAAATTGTAAAGGACATAGAAGATATTGATGGCGATAAAAAAGGAGAATTAAACACATTACCAATAGTAATTGGAAGAAAAAGAGCTTCCTATATTGTTTTTGGAATGGGGATTTTATCACTCTTCGGGATCATATTTTACATTTACACAAACCTTTATAATTACACCATTGCAGTCATATATTTCTTATCATTAATTTTAGCTCCATTAGGCTATTTTTGCATAAAAATTTGGGATGTCAAATCAAAAAGTGATTATTCATTTTTATCAAAAATATTAAAAATCATAATGCTTTTAGGAATTGGGTCTCTTTTGTTATATACATTTGTAATTCAATAATTCATAATTCTGCATTCTAAATTCATAAATTAAAAAAATGCTTTCAGAAAAACTCAAAAACTACAACATCATCCTCGCTTCTGGTTCACCAAGAAGGCAACTTTTTTTTAAAGAAATGAATATCGATTTTACCATTCAAATAAAAAAAATAGATGAAGTATATCCCGATACTTTACGAGGTGTAGAAATTACCGATTACCTTTCAAAATTAAAAGCAGCAGCATTTACAAACCTTTCAGAAAAAGATATTTTAATCACAAGCGATACGATTGTTTGGCATCTGGGGAAAGCAGTTGAAAAACCTAAAGATGAAGCTGAAGCTTTTAAAATGATAAAGTCCCTTAGCGGAAGAATGCATAAAGTATTTACTTCTGTTACTTTTACAGGAAAACACTTTCAGAAAACCATTCATGATATGACTAAGGTTTGGTTTAACGATTTAACCGATGAAGAAATTAACTATTATATAAAAAACTACAAACCTTTCGACAAAGCTGGAAGTTATGGAATTCAAGAATGGTTAGGCCTAATAGGAATTGATAAAATTGAAGGTTCCTATTTTAATGTAATGGGATTGCCTACGCATTTGGTCTATAAAACCCTGATGAATATTACTAAATATTAATGATTCGTCTTTACGAGGCAATTTCGCGAAGTAATCTCATGAATTTTAGTAAATGATTTATACAGGATTCATTACACTTATTTAAATAATGTATTCAGAAAAGCAGTTTGTTAAAATAATAAGAATTTGCTTTCGCTCTTTTACTAATTGGGTATATTTGAAGAATACCTAATAAATATTCATTTATGAAAAAAACTACTTTTTCTCTTTTTGCATTTCTATTATTTTTCTCAATAACATTCGCCCAACAACCAGAAAAACCAACGACTTCAGAGATATATCACAACCTTCAAAAATTGAATTTTTTAGGTTCGGCAATGTATCTTGCTGCACATCCCGATGATGAAAACCAACGGTTAATTTCTTATTTAGCAAATGAAGTTCATGCAAGAACTGCCTACCTTTCAATTACCAGAGGAGATGGTGGTCAAAATTTAGTAGGGCCAGAAATTAGAGAATTATTAGGTGTTATTCGTACCCAAGAATTATTAGCAGCGAGAAGAGTCGATGGTGGACAGCAATTTTTTACCCGTGCCAACGATTTCGGTTATTCTAAACATCCAGATGAAACCTTAGAAATTTGGAATAAAGAGGAAGTATTGGGCGATGTCGTTTCGGTAATTAGAGAATTTCAACCAGACATTATCATTAACCGTTTCGATTATAAAAACCCCGGAAATACTCACGGTCACCATACATCCTCTGCAATGTTAAGTATAGATGCATTCGATATGGTAAACGATGCTTCAAGATATCCATTTTCTGCAAAAGAATACGGCACCTGGCAACCCAAACGATTATTTTTTAACACTTCGTGGTGGTTTTATGGAAGCCAAAAAAAGTTTGATAAAGCCGATAAATCTAAGTTAGTCGCCATTGAAACAGGAGAATATTATCCAGATTTGGGGCTTTCAAATGGTGAAATTGCTGCTTTAAGCAAAAGTATGCACAAGTCGCAAGGCTTTGGAAATACAGGAGTTAGAGGAAGTCAGACAGAATATTTAGAATTTTTAAAAGGTGATTTTCCAAAGAATAAATCTAATTTATTTGACGGAATCAATACCACTTGGTCGAGAATTGAAGGCGGAGAAGCAATAGGAAAAATACTTTATAAAGTAGAAGAAACTTTCAATTTTAAAGACCCTTCTACCATGCTTCCGCAATTAATGGAAGCCTATGAATTAATTTATAAATTACCCGAAAGTCATTGGAAATCCATAAAAATAAAAAAAATAAAAAAAATCATCGCAGATTGTGCTGGATTGTATTTAGAAGCTGTGGCAGACCGACAAAACATCTCGCCTAACGAAAACTTTAAAGTAACTATTGAAGCCATTAATCGCTCCAACGCTTCAATTGAAGTAGGCTCTATAACTTCAATGTTCGCAAATTTTCCTTCCACCTTTAAGCCCACACCTCTTTATAAAAACAAAAAATATTATTTGGAAAGTTCTTATAGTACATTTACTGAATTAGACTTTAGCACTCCGTATTGGTTAAAAGATAAAGGAACAATTGGAATGTATCGTGTTGATGATAAGGAATTAATTGGAAAACCTGAATTAGAGAATCAATTTTCTGTAAAATTTAATTTAACAATTGACGGAAAATTTATCAGTTTTGAAAGAAACTTAATTTACAAATTTAACGATCCCGTAAAAGGTGAAGTTTACCAACCTTTTGATGTGCTTCCTGAAGTAACTTCCAGCATACCAAAAAAAGTAACCATCTTTGAAACTAACGAAACGAGATTGATTCCTGTAATAGTACGAGCTGGCAGAAATCAATTAGAAGGAACTATTATCCTTGTTACTCCAAAAGGTTGGGATGTAAGTCCTAAAAGTCAAGAATTTTCCATTGCTAAAAAAGGCGATAAAAAAACACTTTTATTTACAGTTACTCCTCCAAAAGAACAAAGTGAAGGAACCTTAAAAACCTTGATAAAAGTTGGTGACACCTATTATAATGAAGAGTTAATAACTATCGATTATGGTTACATTCCTCTTCAACAAGTTTTATTAGAAACACAAGCGAAAGTTGCACATATTAATCTTCAGAAAAAAGGAGAAAAAATAGGCTATATTAAAGGTGCCGGCGATGCTATTCCAGAAAGTTTAGAGCAAATAGGTTATCAAGTAACTACAATTCCTCCTTCGGAAATAACTTTGGAAAAACTATCACAATTTGATGCAATAGTTGTTGGCATTAGAGCATATAACACGGTACCAGAATTAGCTTTTAAACAAACCGAATTGATTAAATATGTTGAAAACGGTGGTACATTAATCCTTCAGTATAACACGAGCCATAGTTTAATTACAAATAAACTGGCTCCATTTAAACTAGAATTGTCAAAGAATCGTGTGACTGATGAATCTTCTGAAGTAAAATTTTTAGCTCCAAACCATCCCGTTTTAAACGCACCGAATAAAATTACACAAGCCGATTTTAATGGATGGGTTCAAGAAAGAGGATTATATTTTCCAAATAAATGGTCAAAAGAGTTCAGACCCATTTTAGGAATGCACGATAAAAACAGCAAACAAACTAAAGGATCTTTGTTAGTTGCCCAATACGGAAAAGGGTATTATATTTATACGGGATTAAGTTTCTTTAGAGAATTACCTGCGGGAGTTTCGGGAGCGTACCGATTATTTGCTAATATATTATCCATAGGAAAATAAAATCAGTCTTCAGTACTCAGTAATCAGTACGCAGTCTGTCAAAATAATCAAAAACCTCATGAGTTTTTAAAACAATCATCAATGAAAAATGAAACCACAAAATTTACCTGGAAACATAGCTATACTTGGGTGCTTATTATGAATGCAATTTACATTGCTTTATTTTATTATTTAATGATAAGCTTTACATAATATGCAATTAATAGATTGGATCGTTCTTGTGGGAACTTTAGCTTTTATAGTGCTTTATGGAACCTACAAAACTCGAAAAAATAATAATGTAACCGATTATCTTAAAGGAGGAAACTCTTCTAATTGGTGGACTATCGGACTTAGTGTTATGGCAACTCAAGCCAGTGCCATCACTTTTTTATCTACACCTGGACAAGCATTCCACGACGGAATGGGCTTCGTACAATTCTACTTCGGATTGCCAATTGCAATGGTGGTGATTAGTATGGTATTTATTCCTTTATACCATAAACTGAAGGTCTTTACCGCTTATGAATTTTTAGAAGGCAGATTCGATTTAAAAACCAGAACTTTAACTGCAATTCTATTTCTAATTCAAAGAGGGTTGGCAGCTGGGATTACCATCTTCGCTCCTTCTATTATTCTTTCGGCAGTTTTAGGATGGGATTTAGTAACCTTAAATATTATTATTGGAACGCTAGTAATCATCTACACAGTTAGTGGTGGAACCAAAGCAGTAAGCATCACCCAAAAACAACAAATGGCAGTTATTTTTGCAGGAATGTTTATTACATTTCTTATTATTCTGAATTATCTTCCCTTAGATATTTCGTTTACAAAAGCATTGGATATTGCCGGAGCTAGTGGAAAATTAGATGTATTGGATTTTTCATTTAATATGGACAATCGTTATACGTTTTGGAGCGGAATTATCGGCGGAACTTTCTTAGCACTCTCCTATTTCGGAACCGACCAAAGTCAAGTACAACGCTATTTAAGCGGAAAGTCTGTACGTGAAAGCCAAATGGGATTAATAATGAATGGTCTATTAAAAGTACCAATGCAGTTTTTTATTTTGTTAGTAGGTGTAATGGTTTTTGTATTCTATCAATTTAACGATGCTCCATTAAATTTTAATCCAGCAGCGATTGAAGATGTTCGTAATTCAGAATATGCTTCAGAGTTTCAACAATTAGAATTCGATAAAAAAGATTTGGATTTATCAATTCGTGAAAAGCAACTATTATTTTCAAATACTGTAAACCCTTCAGAAAAAGAAAACCTTTCAAAAGAAATTAAATATTTAAATGAATTGGATAATAATTTACGAGAAGATACCAAAATCTTAATCAAAAAAGCAAATCCTGATGCTGAAACCAATGATAAGGATTATGTATTTATTCATTTTATATTAACCAATTTACCAAGAGGATTAATTGGTTTATTATTAGCGGTAATTTTAAGTGCTGCAATGTCTTCAACGGCTTCAGAATTAAACGCATTGGCATCGACTACAGCTATCGATTTATATAAACGAAACACTAAAATTAGAGATGACAAACATTATGTAAATGCTTCAAAATGGTTTACTTTACTTTGGGGAGTTATTGCTATATCCGTTGCTTGTGTGGCAAATTTATTTGATAATTTAATTCAGCTAGTAAATATTATTGGTTCTATTTTCTACGGAAATGTATTAGGAGTATTTTTACTTGCCTTTTTTATAAAGTATGTTAAAGGAAATGCCGTTTTTATAGCGGCAATTATCACACAAGCAATAATTATTTATTTTTGGTATATTGATTTAATG
The DNA here is from genome assembly GCA_021648265.1 of Flavobacteriaceae bacterium. Taxonomy (GTDB): domain Bacteria; phylum Bacteroidota; class Bacteroidia; order Flavobacteriales; family Flavobacteriaceae; genus Marifrigoribacter. The sequence goes on from JAKITD010000007.1 coordinate 15,113, forward strand.
CCTTTTTTATGGCTGAATTTAGCTGGTTGTACAATTGTAATGACGATTGCCGTTTTATTGCAAATTATACTACCTAAAAAAAGTAAATAAAATGAAAAACTTAAATCAAAGTATTGAATCCAATTATTTAAAAGAGGGGCTTTTTGAAGATATTGTAAACCCTCTTAAAAATAAAAAAAAATTGATTTAATTAATGTTAATAGATCTGACATAGCTGGAGCTGATGAATTTCATGTTCGTGGTTCAGTTGTATCAAGCGAATTTGCCAACTGTATTAATAAAAGGGTTTTCTGTTTTAGATGTTGGTTGTGGTTTAGGTGGTTTTTATGGAAGTGAAAATTCAGGAAACAATCTTAATATTAACTCCGAATATGGAGGCGTAACTTTAACAAAACACTAATCTAAAAATTAACAAAAAATGAAATCATTAGTACATTACATTCTAGCAATTACTTTAACTTTATTAAGCATAAATACAGGTTTTGCACAATTTAAAAAAGTAAAAGGAAACGGAAATATTACCACAAAAACCATTACAACTGAAGATTATAGCGAAATAGAAGTTGTAGGCTTTATGGACGTAACTTTGGTAACAGGAACCGAAGGAACTATTACAGTAAGCACCGACAGTAACATTCACGAATATGTTGAAATAGAATCTAATAAAGGAGTTTTAAAACTAAAAATCAAAAACAATGTAAATATATCTACAAAAAATGGTGTAAACATTACGATACCTTTTACAGCAATTAATAAGGTATCGCTTACAGGTTCTGGAGATGTTGAAACAAATAACACCGTCAATGCAACACATTTTGAAACAGAATTAACAGGTTCTGGAGATATGAAATTAGACATAAAAGCAACCAGTATCGATGCTAAATTAACAGGTTCTGGAGATTTATTATTAACAGGAAACGTTTCAGATTTAGAAATTAAAGTAACAGGAAGTGGCGACTTTGTTGGTAAAAACTTAAACGCAGAAAATGTAGAAGCATATGTTTCAGGATCTGGAGATATAAGTGTAAATGCGACTAAAAAATTAAAAGCAAGAGTACACGGTTCTGGTGATATTACTTACACAGGAAACCCTGAAACAACCGATAAAAAAGTAATGGGTTCAGGCGATATTACTTCGCATTAAGATATACTCGATGTATTTGAATGTCGAATCCTAAATAATCGATACAGATTATTAAAACCACTTCTTCAATATTGAAAGAAGTGGTTTTTTTATACCCAAAAAGTGACAATCTAACCCAAAGTCACAACTTCAATAAATGTATCATATTAATAAATTTGTGCTAATTCTTGCAATTCATGTCTTATACTTTTTAATTTCTTCCGTATATTTAAGCAAACAAAAAAAGAATGCTTAAATCACTTCTAATTACAACCTTTATTCTAAGTTTTTTCATAGGAATTACACAGCCCAACACAGAAATTTATTTATTGGATATCGCTGTTTCTGAAACTGAATTTACTATTTCAAATTTCAAAAATATCTCAAATAATGAAGGATACGACAGTCAACCCTCTTTTGCAGATAACAACACGCTTTTATATGCAAGAACACATCAAGGACAAACAGATATTGCGAGGTATGTAATTTCTGAAAACAATTATTACTGGATAAACCATTCTACTTCTGGAGGTGAATATTCGCCACAAAATTTTCCGAAAAACAAGAATGTTACCGCAGTAAGACTTGATACAACAGGTTTACAACGATTGTATAAATACGATTTCAAAACGATGGAATCTACGCTATTAATCGAAGAGTTACAAGTTGCTTATTATTCATTTTTTGATGAAAAAACCATTCTTTCTTCCGTTTTAAGTGGAAATAATCTGGATTTAGTAATTTCAAATGTTTCCAAAAAAATCAATGACACGCTAGTTAAAAATGTGGGAAGATCCATCCATAAAGTTCCTAATACTAAAGAAACAATGAGTTATACATCAGTAAACGAAGATGGAAATATGGATATTTATCAATTAGATATAAAAACCTTAGAAAGCTTTTTTGTAGCAGAATTACCCATCGGAATACAAGATCATATTTGGTTAGACGATTCAAACTTATTAATAGGTAGTCGTGATAAACTGTTTATGTTAGATTTATTCGGAAATGGTGATTGGAAACAAGTAGCAGATTTTTCAGAATACAAAATAAAAGAAATTACCCGTTTGGCTATAAGTCCAGATGGTAAAAAATTAGCAATAGTAGCAGAAACTGAAAAAGAAAATTCCAATAAATAAAACCCAAATTCCAATGAGAAAAATTTTACTGAGTTTAGGAGCGTTTTCAATTTTATTCTTGCATTCAAACTTCTCTTTTGCTCAAGTCGATACCAGAATTTATGAAATAATTGCTGCTGTTTCTGCAGATAGAATAGAATCGGACATCACCAAAATTGTAAATTTCGGAACACGCCACACTTTAAGTGATACGGTTTCAGAAACTCGTGGGATTGGTGCTGCTAGACGTTGGATTAAATCTGAATTTGACAAAACCTCCAACAATTGCAATGATTGTTTGGACGTATTTTTTCAGAAAAACTTGGTAAAACAAGGAGAAAACGATAGGATTACCAAAGATGTTTGGGTAGTAAATGTGGTGGCAATTCAACGTGGAACCAAATATCCAAATCGTTTTATAATAATGAGTGGCGATATAGATTCTCGAGTGAGTGATCCAAATAATTACACTTCAGATTCTCCAGGAGCTAATGATAATGCTACAGGAATGGCAGGAACAATGGAAGCCGCCAGAGTGTTGTCTAATTATAAATTTGAAAACAGCATCATTTATTTAGGCTTAAGTGGTGAAGAACAAGGCTTGTTTGGCGGAAAAGGATTTGCACAGTATGCTAAAGATCAAGGTTGGAAAATCATCGGAATTTTAAACAACGATATGATTGGAAATATTACAGGAGTTGATGGAGTAATCAGCAACCGTGATTTTAGAATATTTAGCGAACCTGTCCCTCCTACCGAAACAGAAAAGCAACGAAAATCAAGACGTTTTTATGGTGGTGAAGTCGATGGAATATCTCGTCAGTTGGCACGTTATGTTTATAAAATCACAAAAACTTATATGCCAGAAATGAATCCGATGTTGATTTATAGATTGGATCGTTTTGGTCGTGGTGGTCATCATCGTCCGTTTAACGATGCAGGGTTTACAGGAATTCGAATCATGGAAGCCCACGAAAATTACACCCAACAACATCAAGATATTCGTACAGAAAACGGAATTAATTACGGCGATAAACTAGAATATGTAAACTTTGAATATGCTGCAAAACTTACTGTAGTCAATGCCATTACAATGGCAAGTTTGGCTTGGGCTCCACCATCGCCAAAAACAGTAGGAATTGGAGGAATTGTAGAACCTTCAGCTAGATTACAATGGGATAAGATTGACGGAGCTAAAGGTTATAAAATTTATTGGCGAGACACCACATCTTCTACTTGGGATCACAGTCGTTATGTGGGTGATGTAACAGAGTTTACTTTAGAAGGAATCGTAATCGATAATTTCTTCTTTGGAGTTGCATCTGTAAATGAAAATGGACACGAAAGTGTGGTTGTTTTTCCTAATAAAATAATTCGTTAATGTTAAATTCCAAATTATAAAAAACAAATTCCAAAAGGTTTTATGAAACATTTTATTTTAATAATAGTATTTATTATTTCGTTTTCAGCTTTTAGTCAAACTTTCACACGCCAAGATACTTTACGAGGCAGCATCACTCCCGAACGTGCTTGGTGGGATTTACAACATTATAATTTACAAGTAGAAGTAAAACCCGATGCAAAATTTATTTCAGGAAGCAATACCATTCGTTATAAAGTTTTAAACGAAAAGCAACGAATGCAAATCGATTTACAGCCTCCTATGAAGATTAATAAAATTCTTCAAAATGGAAAAGATTTAAAATTTACTTCGGAAGGAAATGCGCATTTTATTCAGCTTCAACAAAAACAAAAAACAGAAAGCGTAAACGAACTTACTATTTACTTTTCAGGGCATCCAAAAACTGCCGTAAGAGCTCCTTGGGATGGCGGATTTTCTTGGGATAGAGATAGTAATGGAATGCACTTTATAGCCACTTCCAATCAAGGAATTGGCTCCAGTATTTGGTGGCCAAATAAAGATCATCCTTATGACGAACCTGATAATGGCGTGGATATTTCAATAAAAGTTCCAAAAGAATTTATGGCAGTTTCCAACGGAAGACTTCAAAAAACAGATGAAGATTTAACCACTAAAACCTATCATTGGAAAGTAATTAATCCAATAAATAATTACAGTGTAAATGTCAATATTGGCGATTATGTTCATTTTGGTGAAACCTACAAAGGTGAAAATGGCAACTTAGATATGGATTATTATGTGCTTCGAGAGAATCTTTCCAAAGCTAAAAAACAATTCAAACAAGCTCCAAAAATGATGGAAGCTTTTGAATATTGGTTTGGTCCCTACCCTTTTTACGAAGATAGTTTTAAATTGGTTGAAGTTCCTTATTTAGGTATGGAGCATCAAAGCAGTGTTACTTATGGAAATAAATATAAAAACGGATACTTAGGTGGCGATTTATCAAGGACAGGTTGGGGATTAAAATTCGATTTTATTATTATTCACGAATCGGGACACGAATGGTTTGCTAATAACATTACCAATAAGGATGTTGCCGATATGTGGATTCACGAGGGGTTTACAGCCTATTCTGAGAATTTATATTTGGATTATCACTTCGGAAAAAAGGCAGCTTCCGAATATGTAATTGGCACCAGAATGATGGTACAAAACAATCGCCCAATTATAGGAACTTATAATGTAAACAGCGAAGGAAGTGGCGATATGTATTATAAAAGTGCCAATATATTACACACACTTCGTCAGCTAATTGAAGATGATGAAAAATGGCGAGAAATTTTGCGTGGTTTGAACAAAGAATTTTACCATCAAACTATTAATAGTAAACAATTGGAAGATTATATCTCAGAAAAATCTGGAATTGATCTAAGCGAATTTTGGAATCAATATCTACGTACTACAGATATTCCAAAAGTAGTTTATAAAATAAACGGAAAAGAACTAAAATTCAAATACAATAATAGTATTGAAGGCTTTGATATGCCAGTAATTATTATCATTAACGGAAAAGAGGAATGGATTTTCCCTACTGCTGATTGGAAAACAAAACAGTTTCCTAAAGAAATTGAAAGTATAAAAATCAAAGAAGATTTTTATGTAGAAACTAAGAAACTATAATGCCAATAAGAGCCTACATACAATTTTACAAAGGTGTGATTTTATATATTTTAATCTTCACATTTATTTGTATGCTTCTTTTCGGTATTGCAGCAGCATTCTTGATTTTTACCACCCTTGGAATATTTGTTGGCTTTCTTGTATTTGAATTATTAAAGAAAGAAGAATACTATTTCTATTATAATTTAGGAATCACCAAATGGAAATTATTTAAAGTTGTATTTCTTATTAATTTAGTTATTGGCACACCCATCGTATTAATCCTTTTATTAATAACATCTTACTTTATTGGCAACACTTCAATTATATAAAGCGAAGAAATCTTTTGGAAAAAAGGAAGTTTTAAAAGAAGTGTCTTTTAAAGTTGAAACAGGGAAAATTTTAGGGATTTTCGGAAGAAACGGCTGTGGAAAATCTACCCTTTTAAAAATGGTTTTCGGGACTTTAAAAGCCTCAGAAATTGAATTGCATTTAAATGGTATTTATATGAATCCTCTTAATTTAATTCCTAAAAAAAAGATTGCCTACTTACCTCAACATTCCTTTTTACCTATAAATGACAAGGTTCGGGACATTATTCCTATATACTTCCCTACTCAAGAAAAACAAGACCGTATTTTTTATGATCCACAAATTGCAGTAATTAGTTCAAAAAAAGTAAGTGAATTATCTATTGGTCAGTTACGTTATTTTCAGGTTTTGTTAATTGGAAATTTGGATCGAGAGTTTCTACTTTTCGATGAACCATTTTCTATGATTGATCCTTTGTATAAAGTAAAAATTAGTGAGTTATTATTTCAACTTCAACAACACAAAGGTATTATTATCACAGATCATTATTATGAAGATGTACTTAATATTACTACCAAAAACATTATTTTAAAAGACGGAATAAGTCATTCTATTTCTTCAAAAGAAGATTTAGAATCAATGAATTACTTATCCAAAAACTCTGAAATCACTTAACCTTTATTCTGTCGTTATACTCACTTTTTATTCAGCTTAAAAAGGCTATATTTGCCCGCCTAAAAAATAACTTAAATGCAACGATTACTTAAAAATTTCACCTTCAATCCAAAAGACGATATCCTTTCTGGATTAACAGTTGCCTTAGCTTTAGTTCCTGAAGCAGTTGCCTTTGCATTTGTAGCAGGAATTGATCCCTTAGTTGGATTGTACGGAGCATTTATGATGGGAATTGTTACCGCAATTTTTGGCGGTCGTCCTGGTATGATTTCGGGAGCAACGGGTGCGATGGCTGTGGTTATGGTGCATTTAATTCAAAAAGGAAATGAAGTTGGGATAGCTTTAGAAATTCCTATCGAAAACTTAGGGCTTCAATGGTTGTTTATCACCTTGCTTTTTGTAGGAGTGATTCAGGTTTCAGCAGGTGTTTTACGATTGGGTAAATTTGTTCGTTTGATTCCGCATTCGGTAATGATGGGATTTGTAAACGGATTGGCAATCGTTATTTTCCTTTCGCAATTAGGTCTTTTTAAAGAAAAAAATAACGGAGAAATGCAATGGATGCAAGGATCTAACTTATGGATTATGCTTGGCTTTGTTGGATTGGCAATGGCGATTATGTATTTACTTCCGAAGGTTACCAAAAAAGTACCAGCAGCATTAGTAGCGATTATCGTAGTAGCTGCCATTACCATCTTTGGTAATGTAGGTGTAAGTACGGTTGGGTCATTTATTGCCGATGGTGGTGGTGAAGGATTGCAAGGAAGCTTACCAACTTTTCAAGCGCAAATATTTGGATTGTTTGATACACTAGCAGGAAATTGGGGATTGATACTTTCAACAGCTGTTTTACTTGCAGCAGTAGGTTTAATCGAATCTTTAATGACCTTAAATTTAATAGATGATATGACCGAAACACGTGGTTCTGGAAACCGCGAATGTGTTGCTCAAGGAGGTGCAAATATCTTAAACGGATTGTTTGGCGGAATGGGCGGTTGTGCAATGATTGGACAATCGATTATCAATGTAAATTCTGGTGGTCGTGGAAGGCTTTCAGGTATTGTGGCAGCAATGGCATTGTTAGGTTTTGTTCTTTTTGGTGCTCCTTTAATTGAACAAATTCCAATTGCAGCTTTAGTTGGTGTAATGTTTATGGTGGTAATTGGAACTTTTGCTTGGAGTAGTTTTCGTATTCTTCATAAAATCCCAATGGCAGATGCTATTGTATTAATTACAGTTTCTGCTATAACCGTTTGGCAAGATTTAGCAGTTGCCGTTATTGTGGGGGTTATTATGTCTGCCTTGGTTTTTTCTTGGCAAAATGCAACGATGATTCGTGCTCGTAAACGTATCAAAGAAAACGGAACCAAAGTATATGAAATCTGGGGACCTTTATTTTTCGGATCTTCACAATCGTTCAATTCTAAATTCGATTTTAAAGAAGATCCCGATACTATTGAAATAGATTTTATTGAATCTAAAGTTGGTGATCATTCTGGTATTGAAGCATTGCAAAACGTTACCAATAAATATTTAGCACTAGGAAAAAATGTAAAATTAACACATTTAAGTCCTGAATGTCAATTAATTCTGAAGAAAGCAAACCCTGAATTTGCTTCAATTATTGAAACATCTATCGAAGACCCTCGGTACCACGTAGTAACCGATTTGTTGGATGCAGATGTTTAATTATCAATAAAGTTTTCATTACTCATATTCTTTTTGTAATTTTATTTCTTAACTAAATAAATAATATTATGGTAAGAGCAAAATATCAAAACGTACTAGATTTAGGTGAAAAACTAAACATTCAAAATGGAGACGTTAAAGAAGAAAACGGTCAACTTAAAGTTTGGGGAACCGCTAAAACACAATACGAAAAAAATCTTATTTGGGATGAAATAAAAAAATCTGGAGGAGATAATCCAACAGATATTATGGCAGATATAAAAATTGAAGATAATTCCGTATTTGCATATCATACTGTAGAAAGTGGTGATACACTTGGTAAAATTGCAAAGCATTATTACGGAAATGCAATGAAATATCCAACAATTTTTGAAGCCAATAGAAATATATTGAAAAACCCAGATGTTATTCATCCCGGTCAAGAACTCAATATTCCAAATCTATAAATAATCATATCATTTATTAAGAGGCTGTCTAAAAAGTAGATTTTACGTCAGTTTGAGTGCAGTCGAAAACTATATCTCACAAAACCAAGAACCTTTCGACTACGCTCAAGAAAACAGATAAGTAGAATTTTTACTTTTCAGACAGCCTCTTTTTATTTTATCAATGTTCCAAATTCTTGAAAATATAAATTCTTTATATCTAGCAGTTATATTTTTGGCAGGATTAATCTCCTTTTCTATTTCAACGATAAGTGGTGGCGGTGGAGCCTTGATGCTAATTCCTTTTTTAAATTTTATAGTCGGAACTACAAAAACTGCTCCGATAATAAATTTAGGAGCGTTTATTAGTCGCCCTTCACGAATCATTATTTTCTGGAAAAATATCGTTTGGAAAGTATTTTGGTATTATGTCCCTTCAGCGATGTTGGGAGCTGTCATTGCTGCCTATTTTTTTTCTTCTTTTAAAATTGCTTGGCTTCAGGTTATTGTTGCTTTATTTTTAATAAGTACTTTTTTTCAATATCGCTTCGGAAAAAAAGAACGTTCTTTTTCTGTGCAACTTTGGTATTTTATTCCTTTAGGGTTTTTAGTTTCAATTGTTGGAACTTTTACTGGCGGAATGGGTCCTGTTTTAAATCCGTTTTACCTCAACGCTGGAATTACAAAAGAAGAATTAATCGGCACCAAAGCAGCCAATTCTTTCTTCCTTGGAATTGCCCAAATAAGTAGTTATACGTTCTTCGGATTACTAACTACCGAACTTTGGATCTACGGAATCACACTCGGAATTGGTGCTACCATCGGAAACCTAATTGGTAAAAAACTACTTTCAAAAATAAAGAATAGCACGTTTAGAAAGCTTGTTATAATTATTATGGTGATTAGCGGAATTTTGCTTTTGATAAGAGCTGTTTCAAGTATAGTCTGAGTTATTAATGTTAGATTTAATGTCTGGTCGAGCGTGGTTATTGAGCCTGTCGAAATGCAGTCGAGACCTACTAATTATGTTAAATTTTCGTTAGGCTAAAAAAGCTTCAGAGAGCAAAGAAAAAACCTGTAAGGTCTATAACTTCTTCAATTATTTTTTTACTTTTTTAAAGTCATAAAACTCAATCATTCATCAAACCAATCTTTTTTACCCGCTCTAAAGGGAAGATTGATTTAAAAAATATTAATCTAGTACATAGTTTTCCTGTATTGGAAGAACTTTAGCAACATTAAATATATGGTTTCGTATTTGTTTTTCTCAAATATGAACTATATATAGTGTTGGTGGTAGTTTTTATTTTCCTTTGAAGTAATTATATGCTGTTGAGCCAGATAATCCACTATAACTTGTTAGTCCATCTTCTAATAGTCGATATTCTAAATTATTTAAGTCATTTTCTAACGTAGTTTTTTTATCACTATCTGTTTCATTACTAATTTGTGTTTTTAACTTCTTGTGATATGCTATTTTAGAACCATCGACTTTATCGTAATAATCCTTCCAATAATCCATTAAATTTAATAACCCATCAATAGTATCCTTATCATTATCTGTTAATATCTGTTTTCGTAATATTGAGTTAATTCTATCATTCAATATTCTAACCGTGTGTTCTGCTTTATTCGATAAATTTCTATATTCAGTCTGTTCTTTGAAAATATTAGAAAAATGATTAACACCAATTCCAATACCAAATGCTGATAAAAACATTATTATTGGTTTAAAGGGTTTAAAAATTTCTGAATCAATAATAAACAACATTACTAAACCAAAAATTATTGGTAATATAACCATTGGGTCAATCACTGTATTTAACACTTTCAACCACCGTTCCTTTGGAGTTCCAATATTTTTCTTCATATGTTTCATATAAATTTTATAATCATCAGATTTGTTTTTTTTTAAATTACCACCAACGTTAGGCTATGGTTAGTACGGGATTTCGAAGGACTGAACTTTCGATTAAGCACTTAGCCAAATTTACAATTTTTTCTTTAAAATAGACACGCAAAATTGTAAATTTTGCGGACTTTGTTCAAAGTACTTCACTTTGGGTTAAGCACCAAAACCCGTATTAACTATAGCCATTGTTGTAAACAGTGTTTTATATTTCATTAAGCGAGTTTTACTACATTATCGTTAGCATCTTTTTTTGTTCAGATTGGCAGTTTCCGTTTCATATATTCTATTTTAATTTTCACAAACTTGCTTAAATTCCACGTTCTGATTTGTTATTCCGTTAGATTTAACGTTTGATTGGATTATTCAGTGTTACTATAAATATTCAATGAGTAAAGAAATAGGAATTAACATTGGTAAACTAAATGAGAACCAATAACCTAAACTAAACATATTGTTTCTATATTTTTCCGTGTTTTTTGGTTTAATTATTTTTTCTGAAAATGAACCTAAAGAATAGAATACATTTGCTAACCCTAGCATAATTAAAAAGCCTATTCCTTGAAAAAATAAAGAAAATATAGTTATTTCACCTTCCCAATCTTTTGAACTTTTTAAGACTACAAATTCAACAATGATTAAATACAAAATGAAAGAAACAATTCCGCTGATTATTATCCCTGTATTATATTTTAGTCTTTTGCTATTCCACCAACTATTTCTGATTTCTTTTTCTGTATTCCAAGTTTTCATTATTTTACATTCATTCTTTTTATACTGAAATTTTTCGTTTTTGACATTGTTTACAACGTTCAGTATAAGAACAGTAATGGTTAAAAATGCTCTTAGTTTTGAAGTTATAAAATTAGCCAAATTTTTTGAATTTTTCACAATTTAGGAATAAAAAAGTAAAATTTGAAAAATTTTGCGAACTTCGAGATACAAAACCAACTTCGATTAAGCAATTAGCCATTATTGTTTTATACACTGTTGTGTGTAGTGTTTATTTTATTTTCCATTGTTTTAGTATAGAATCAACTTTATGTTCTCTATCGTTAAACATTTTACTGTTAAATTCATAATCAGCCAAAATATCTTCTCCATTTCTAATGTGAGATAGATGAGCAGAAAGTAGTGTTTCATCTTCTAATAGACTTGTTGTTTCAAGTTTTACAAAATCAGCAACCTGAGTTCTCGAATTAATATATGTGTTAACCTCAAAAATCAATTCGTTTTCCCATATCCAAAAACTTTTCGTGAAATAAATTTCTTTGTTTTTTAAGTATGGTTTAGTTATATCAAGTTTTTCGTTAGCCCAATATTGACAATACCACTTGTTCTCTAAAAATCGATAAGTTGTATCATTTGTGTGTTCTAAAAAGCAGTCAAATCCTCTATTTGGTCTTTGAAGAATTGTACTGTCTAGTTTCCAATTCTCCGTAATAGGCAATAATCCATATTCAATCCGTTTTTTATTCAATTCAGAATCATAACTTTTTGATATGTAATTGCTTAATGGAATTGCTGTAACAGAATAAATAATGATTATTCCTAAAATCAGATAAATTATATTTCGAATTTTGTTTTTCAGCGAGATTTTTTTTTTTACATTACACACAACGTAAGTATATCAGCAGTTTACTTATTAAATTGGTGATATATATTGTTGTAAAGTTAGCCAAAAAAATTGAGAAAGTCAAGCGATAATAATAAAAAACTTACAATTTATCTTTAAGACAAAAACTTATAATTTTGTCAAGTCCTATGAATAATTTTTAAAATTTCATTTTACATTTATTCCTAAATTCATTTCATTAACTTTATAAATTATTATAAAACCAACCCAAAAATGAAGAAATCACTTTCAATATTCCTGTTTTTTATAGCAATCTCGCTTTCTGCTCAAGATTTTTCGATGGACATATTAAAAGATATGAAACCACGAAACATTGGTCCTGGCGGAATGTCTGGTCGTGTAACTGCCATTGATGTTGTGTTAAACAATCCAGAAGTAATGTATGTTGGTACTGCTTCCGGTGGTCTTTGGAAATCTGAAAGTGGCGGAATTACCTGGAAACCAATATTTGAAAATGAAGCAACAGCATCTATTGGAGCGGTGGCAATTCAGCAATCCAATCCGTCTGTGATTTGGCTAGGAACTGGAGAAGGAAATCCTAGAAATAGTCTAAATGGTGGTTATGGAGTCTATCGTTCATTAGACGGCGGAAAGAACTGGGACTTAATGGGCTTGGAAAAAACACGACACATTCATCGCGTTATTATCGATCCTACAAACCCAAATGTAGTTTATGTTGGGGCTATTGGTTCGCCTTGGGGAGAACATCCAGAACGAGGAGTTTTTAAAACTACCAATGGTGGAAAAACTTGGAATAAAATATTATTTGCCAATAACAAAACCGGTGTTGCAGATATGGTTATGGATCCTACAAATCCTAACAAGTTAATTGTAGCGATGTGGGAACACAAACGAGATCCTTGGTTTTTTAATTCTGGAGGTGAAGGTTCAGGTATTTTTATCACTCATAATGGTGGTGAAACTTGGGAGGAACGTACCGATAAAGATGGTTTACCAAAAGGAAATCTAGGTAGAATTGGTCTTGCCATTGCCAACAACAAACCCAATGTTGTATATGCTTTAGTTGAAGCTAAAAAAAATGCCCTATATAAAAGTACCGATGGTGGTTTCAATTTTAAAAAAGTAAATGATAAAGATAATATTGGAAATCGACCTTTTTATTATAGTGATATTTTTGTAGATCCTCAAAATGAAAATAGAGTCTATTCAGTTTATACCTATGTGAATGTTTCGGAAGATGGCGGAAAAAACTTCCATCAATTAATGCCCGCTTATGGTGTGGACAATGGTGTTCATCCAGATCATCATGCTTGGTGGATTCATCCAACCAATGGAGATTTTATGATCGACGGAAATGATGGCGGAATGAATATTACTTACGATGGCGGAAAAACGTGGCGATTTATTGGAAATCTTCCAGTGGCACAATTTTATCATATTGCTGTGGACAATGAAACCCCTTATAATGTGTATGGAGGAATGCAAGACAACGGAAGTTGGCGAGGTCCTGCTTATGTTTGGCGTTCGCAAGGAATTAGAAACGATTATTGGCAAGAAATTTCGTTTGGCGATGGATTTGATGTGGTTCCAGATCGCGATGACAGCCGTTATGGTTGGAGTATGAGTCAGCAAGGTTATGTAAGTCGTTACGATTGGAAAACTGGAAATAATTATACGGTTCGTCCCATTCATCCAGATCCAGATGTAAAGCTTCGTTTTAATTGGAATTCAGCAATAAATATCGATCCTTTTAATAATAGTACGCTTTACTTCGGAAGTCAGTTTGTGCATAAATCAACCGATAAAGGTCTTACTTGGGAAATCATTTCAGAAGATTTAACCACCAACGATCCTGAAAAACAGAAACAAGATGAAAGTGGCGGAATTACTATGGATGCTACAGGTGCAGAAAATTTCACCACAATTTTAGTCATCGAACCCTCTCCTATTGAACAAAATGTACTTTGGGTAGGGACTGATGATGGGCAAGTTCATATTACCAGAAACGGAGGCGAATCTTGGACAGATATTTCAAACATTTCGGGATTGCCAAAAGGAAGTTGGATTGTACAAATAAAAGCTTCCAATAAAAATAAAGGAGAAGCATTGTTGGTTGCCAACGATTACCGAAGATTTAATTACGAACCTTATGTTTATAAAACTGAAAACTACGGAAAAACTTGGCATCGGATTGTTGATAAAAATGATGTATTGAGTTACGCACTTTGTATTGTGGAAGATCCCATTGAAAAGAATTTGTTGTTTTTAGGAACCGACGATGGTTTGTATGTTTCTATAAATGGAGGTACTGACTGGATTAAATGGACCAACGGATTCCCAACCGTTTCTGTAAAAGATTTGGTGATTCAAGAACGCGAAAACGACTTGATAATCGGAACTTTTGGTCGTGCTGCTTGGGTATTGGATAATATTCGTCCCTTGAGAGCGATGGCTAAAGATATAGGTTTATTGACTTCGGAAGTTGTTTTATTTGACACACCAACTGCATATCAATCTGCTTATCAGCAACCTACCGGAAGTCGATTTGGAGGCGATGCTTTGTTTAATGGAGAAAATAGAGAATATGGGGCTTTGATTAAATATTATTTTAAAGCAGATGATAAAAAGGAAGAAGACGTTTTAGATAAAAAAAAGGAATCTGAAGAAGAAGATTCAGATGAAGAAAATAAGGAAGATACTACAGGGAAGCACAAAGATTCACTGTATTTAAAAATATACGATGGTGACCGATTGATACGAAGTCTTAAAAAGAAAATTCCAGACAGTACTGGAATTTATACTTGGCAATGGCATATGAATGAAGCTGGTGGTGACAAACCTTCCCGTACAATTAAAGAACGTAAAAATGAGCCTAGTGGTGTTTCGGTAAAACCTGGTATTTATACGTTGGTGATAAATTATATGGAAGAAACTTCAGAAAACATGATTACTGTTAAAAGCGATCCAAGACTGGAAATTTCAGAAAAGGCAATCAACGATAAATATCGTGTTCAAAAAGAGATTGAAACGATGCGACAAATTGCTGCCGATGCTGTAAAACAATTAGTAGAAAGCAAAACTACTGCTGAGAAATTTAAAAAGGAAATGACAGATGAAGACAAAGATAAATTCAAAGAACAGATTAAATTAAGTAAGGAAGTAATCAAGAAGTCCGACTCACTTATCGATTTGTTTTCAGGAAAAAAGGATGATCGTCAAGGAATCACAAGTACTTCGGTTGTAAACGTAATGGATAGAATTGGAGCTGCTAGTTGGTATTCAGGAAGCAGACCCAAAGGTATGACCTCAACAGAAAACATTTTACTACAACAGGCGGCAAATCAATTGGAAACTGTTTTAGAAGAAGTTAATCTGTTTTTTAAAAAGGATTGGAAAACGTATCGATTAGAGATGAAACAATTGGAATTGTCTCCTTTTAAAAAAACAAAATCATTTAATATTAAAGAATAATTTATTCAGAAAACTATATTTGCAAAACTAATAATCACTAGAAACTAAAAACATGAAAAAATTAGCAGTATCACTATTCACAATTACATTAATTTCTTTTACTTCTTGTAAAGACGAAAAGAAAGAAGTTGCCAAAGAAACAGAAACAACAGAAGTAAAAAAAGAAACTTCTTTTATGGTAGATCCTTCTGCAACAGAAATACAATGGACAGCTTTTAAAACTACCGAAAAAAAGCCTGTTTCTGGTGTTTTTAAAACCATCAATTTTGAAAAGAAAATGGGAGCTACTCCTATTGAAGCATTGAATGGTTTAAAATTTTCTATTCCTGTAAGTAGTCTATTTTCAAAAAATGAAGAACGTGATGGAAAGTTAAAAGCTTCCTTTTTTGGTGCTATGTTAAATACCGAACTATTAAAAGGAAAAATCGCAATTTCAGAAGAAGGTTGTGAAATTACGATTACCATGAATGATACCAGGCATGTTATTCCTTTTAAATTTGATATTAAAGACAATAAGGTTATGTTTAAAGGTATTATGGATTTAGAGGACTGGAATGCCTTAGGAGCTTTAGAATCATTAAATAAAGTTTGTTTAGATTTACATAAAGGAGATGATGGGATTAGTAAAACTTGGACAGATGTAGAGATAGTGGTTAATACCACTTTAATGAAGCATTAAAAGTTTTTTAACTAATAAATATTTTTAAAGATCGTCCTATTAATTGACGGTCTTTTTTATTTTATTTATGCATTATTTCGTCTTAATAATTATATTTGTAATAAGTAGTCTTTAAAATTTGATGAGAATTTCCCGATATAAATATTTTTTATTTACGATTGTGTATTGTTGCCTTTCAATAGTAAATACAAATAGCTTTGCACAAGATTTAGAACCCCGATTTTTATCATCGGTTCCCTTGAAAACGAATTACTCGGGAATTGTTTATGGTTATTCTTCTGGAGATATTTTATTAAATTCCCAAGAAATTGAAGGGTTAAATGCTAAATTAAATTCCGTAGCTGTTTTTTATGGACATAGCTTCAAAATATTAAATAAACCTGCAAAATATGATGTTGTTTTGCCTTATGCTTTCGGAAAGCTTAATGCATTAGTTTCTCAAGTAGATACAACTGCTTATAAAAATGGTTTCATAGATCCAAGTATTAGAGTTTCTGTTATTTTAATTGGAGATCAAGCTCTTAATTTAAAAGAGTTTGCACAAAGGGATGTGAAAAAATTTAAATTAGGTGCCGCATTTAAAGTTAAAGCTCCTTTAGGAAGGTATGACGAAACAAAACTAATTAATTTAGGCGCTAATAGATGGGCATTCCAATTAAAAGTAGCTGCATCGTATCAACCTACAAAAAAAATAATTTTAGAACTTCATATAGACTCTTGGTTTTTTACAGAAAACTCTTCATTCTATAATGGAAATAAGCTAACTCAAAAACCTTTTTTTACTACTCAGTTACATATGGCGTATTTATTTAATCCAAAATTTTGGATTTCAGGTTCTATAGGTCAGGTAGCCTTAGGAGAAACTTCTATAAATGGTATTGAGCAAGACAATAATCAGGAAAATTCAAGATATGGTTTTACAGCTTCCTACAAAATAGGTAAACTTGGATCTTTTAAGTTTGCATTAACAAATGGACTTTATACTGGTTCAGGAGCAAACTTTACCACTACGCTTTTGGGTTATAGTTTTGTTTGGTTTGGTAAAAGTGAATAAGTTAAAGTTATATTTTTACTTTTTTTATTTCTAGCATATATACTCAATGCACATAGCTTTTCGGGTTTTCAACTCTTTCTTTTTCCCTTTACTCACTAATTTTTATTTTGTAAATAGGTGCTCGTGATTGCTTCGCAGTTCTCATTGTTAAAATGTTAAACCATATCGGTGCTATGATTGATCCCGATGCCTCGGGATTGCCTTGATAAAGAAAAAAATAAATTCGTTTAAATTCCTGAAAAGCTAAATCCATCGAGTATATTCAAAAAAATAAAGTGACTCTATTATTGGAAACTATTAATTATAACTTGATATTTTCAAGCGGTATATAATGAAATAATATTGTAGATTCACTTTCTTTAAATTACCACTATGAAAAAATATTTCTTTTTTGTTTTATTTTTCTTTTTTGTTTATAATCTTCAATCTCAAATATTGATTGCATTATTACTAGGGGATAAACTAAATACCGGAAAAATTGAATTTGGACTTGACGGAGGAATTAATTTTGCAAGTATTGCAAGCCTTGAAAATAAAGACTATATAAGAGCTTTTAATCTTGGATTTTATTTTGATATTAAATTGAAAGATCATTTTTTATTAAACACTGGAGTTTTAGTGAAATCCACTTTGGGCTCAGGTGATTTATCTGCTAGCGATTTATTATTTTTAGGAGCAACCGTAAACGAACCTGCTGGCGGTCAATACAGTCAAAAATTAAATTCCTTTGTAGTACCAATAATGGCTAAATATGTATTTGATAATAATATGCATATCGAGCTTGGCCCTCAAGTTGGTTGGACGTATAACGGCTGGATAGAATACAATTATGATATTGATGGTATTTCTGGAAAATTAAAAGAAAATAACAGAGATGACCTTAATTGGTTTGAAATGGGAGTTACTGCGGGAGTTGGGTATCGATTATTAAAGGGATTAGGTTGGACACTTGGAGTACGTTATTATTATGGATTTACCAATGTATATAAAGGAAAATCAGGAACTACTAACGATGCTTTGTATTTAAAAGTCAATATTCCGTTTGGAGCTAGTGAAGATAAAAAACAAGCAATTACTAATATGAAAACTCAGCTTAAAACTAAAAAAGAAGAAAAAAAGGCTGCTCGAAAAGCTCCAAAAAACAAAAATTAATTACCTATGAAAACAAAGTATTTACTAATCACAATTATTGGATTCTTGTTTATTACTAATGCAAATGCACAGTATGTCACCACAAAAGTAAAAGACAAACACCAACAATATACAGATAGTTTAAAGCAAGTGGAATATAAATGTATTTGTCCTATTTTAGGGCAAGGTGCTTACAAAAAAGGGGTTGAGATACCCTATCCTATTGGTGCTATGGAAAATTTTATGTGGATAGATCAAGAAATTACTATTGCTAATTTACAATTAGGATTAAAAACCAACAATCAAGAATTCAATCTCCAATTAAAATGAATTCAGAAATCAAAGGTGAAATTTTACTTAGTCATACAATACCTGATTTAGTTGGTAGCTCTTATCAAATAGTAGCAGATTATAATACTTGGTATGATTCAAGTTATGTTGCCTTATCAATCATACAAAAAAAAGTAGGTGATGATGTTATCGATCCATTAATTAATCGCATCGATTTTTACCACAAAAACAGTAAATGAAATATCAGATATTATTTCTTTTAATTTTAGTTTCTACCTTTCTTTTTGCACAAAATAATCAGGTTGAAAACGATAGTATTTCAGAAAATTTAAAAACTCCGTTTGTTGAAGAACATCTACAACAGCTTAATATAAGTTTTGAAGTTAGTAATGAACGAACTAATTATAAAGTTCCTTTTGAAGGGGAAAACTTTTTAGTGAAATCGAACTTAAATATCCGTTATGCTTTTGTTTTTAGTTATAAGTTTTTTTCGATACGATTAGGAATACGACCTCAAATTTCAGATTTAGAAGAACAAAACAAAGGAAAGACAAAGTTGTTTAGATTACGAGTTAAACTTCTGTTTGATAAATGGTCCCATAATATAGAATACCTTAGAAACGAAGGGTATTATATTGGAAATTCCGCAGATATCAATATAGAAGAAGTAAATCAAAATTTTCATATTCAATTTCCTAGCTTAGTAACAAATATAATTCAAGGAAACTCCTTCTATAAATTCAACGATAACTATTCGGTTAGAGCGGTGGAATCGCAAACAGAAATTCAATTAAAAAGCGCAGGTACTTTTATGCCGGGGATAGATTATAAATATTATAATTTAAAAGGTGCAGATGAAGTGAAAATTTCTCCAAGCGAAATAATTTTTCGAGATAATTATAATGAACTAAAGGGGTTTATTGTTGGTGTAAATGCTGGATATTATTATACGTTTGTATTTCATAAATATTTATTTGCTAATCTATATGCAAACACTGGTGGTAATATAGACTTTTATAAAAGCACCAATTATGAATCTGGAAATTCTAATAACAATACCAACACTGCTTTTGTTTTTTCCTTTAAATCAGGAATATCAGCAGGTTATAATGGAAAAAAAATATTTGCTGGTCTAGGATATGATTATTCGTATTCTAGTGAAAAATTTAATGAAAATAGCACACAAATTCAACCTTCCAAAGATCAATTTAATGTGTATCTAGGCTACCGATTTAAAGCACCAAAACAACTTAGAAAACCAGTAGAAAAAATTGAAGAAATAGTTCCTATTTTAAAAAAGGATAAAAAAATTAACTAAACAAAGTAGGATACGCTACCTTATTTAAAATTGAAGTTTAAAAAATAGCGAATAACCTTGTTGGATTATCTTCACATGTACTATGTTTTTGGCTCTATGTTGTTTATAGAGGGTGGCTTATTTTTAGATTCCTTTCTCAGTAGGTTTTGATTTAGGAATTTAGACCTACTAGGTTTTAAAAACCTAGTAGGTCTGTAAACACAGACATAAGACTTTCTTTTAAGTAAAATTTAAACCAAAATTTGGATTTATATTTACCCACCTAAATCAACATAGAGCCATGTTTTTGATCTTGTTTTCACTACTCTAGTTTTTGTGTATTGCTATTTCAAAATGGAGGGAAATAAAAAATCCATCTTAAATAATTTCAAGATGGATTTATTTATATATGTATTTTCTTTTAGTATTCTAAAGTAAACTCTCCAGTTGTTATTTCATAAACTGTTGGATCAACACCTAATTGATCTGTTGCTGTATAAGAGAAGGTTCCTTCAATTATTCTAGCATCTGCATCATAATCAATAATAGTAAGCGTTCCTGGGTTTGAGATAAACGTAGAACTCACCCCGAATTCTGGTGTATATTGTGAAAATATTTCGGTTCCATTTATCAATGTCATATCCATTTCGTAAGTTCCAATCTCAATATCTGTTGGAAAGAATAAACCCATTCGCTCTCCAGTATCAGAATTTACAGTTGTTATTGTAAATCTAGTAATTCCGTTAAATTGAGATTCTCCAACATTTAATAAATCTGGGTTATAAAACACTCCATCCACTTCAGCTGTAAATGTAGATGTTACATCTCCAGGTTCAGCAATATAATCTACTTTAAATGAACCTTCGGTTATTTCTGCAACTGTAGGGTCAATGTTTATAGGATCTGAAGCCGTAAAATTGAAAGTAGCTTCTATTATTCCAGTATTAATATTAAACCTAGTTATAGTAATAGTTCCAGGGTTTGATGTCAAATTTTCTCCTCCTGTTGCAGGGTTGTAAAGACTAATCAATTTTGTTCCATCAGATAAGGATTCCATAGCAAAAGTACCTACGCCTAGGTCTTCTGGAATGTCTATTCTCATAATCTGCCCTTGTCCATTTACAGCAACAATTTTCACCACTGATACTCCAAAAATTTCATTCAATGTGGTTGTTACAGCATCTGCAACAAAATCTACACCATCTACTTTTGCAAAAAACTCATCTTGTATTGGGGTGCTTCCTCCGCCTTCATCTTCATTTGTAAAGGCAATTTTATTAAAAGCTCCACTGCTAATATTTTCTGTTTCTATAGTTGGGTTGCCTTGACCGTCTAATATTGGATTTCCGTCAGAGTCTAATGCAATTCTAGCGCCTTCAAAATTAAAAGTTCCTGTAATTGTTGAATTTGTAATGTCGTATTCTGTAATTTCTAATTCACTCGTTGCACCAAATACATTTGTAGAAAAATAAGGATTGGTTGTATCTCCAGTTTCAAAATAAGAAGCACTATTGTCTGTTCCAAGACCTACATCTAAATTAAAAATTCCAACTGCAGGATTTTCAACAACTAAAACAATTTTTTCGCCAGTACTTGAAATAGTTCCTGTTAGTGTTAAAATATTGCTTTGATTAAGGTTTCCACTGGCTTCGTCGGCTGTAAAAAAAACACTGCCAATAGTAGCTATAAAACTACCTTCTTCAACTAAAGACGGGTCATCTGGCCCAGGAAAAACTCCTTCAAGAGGTTCGTTGTCGCATGAATTAAATTGAAATGCAACAAAGGCAATAAAAATCCATTTTAAAATCTGATTCTTTTTCATAAAAAAGTAGGTTTATTTGGTAATAACAGCAAACATAAATAAAAATTGTGAAGAATTACTTATTTCTTGGAATTCTAAGCAATAAAATTATACCAACAACAAAAAATACAACTAAAAATAGGATGGAAAATCTCATATTATCAGATTTTTGATCTATGAATCCAAAAATTGTCATTCCTATTACAATTCCTATTTTTTCAGCAACATCGTAAAAACTAAAATAGGATGTAGTGTCTTTAGTTTCTGGTAAATATTTTGAATATGTTGATCTAGATAATGCTTGAATCCCTCCCATAACCATACCTACCAAACCTGCAGTAAAATAAAATTGTGTAGGTGTGCTTATAAAAAATGCCAAGACACAAATTGCAGCCCAAATTCCGTTAACTACTATTAAGGTAGGAATGTTTCCATATTTCTCAGAAGCTTTTGATGTTAGTTGCGCTCCAACAATGGCAACTAATTGTATGATTAAAATACTAGAAATTAATCCCAATGTTTTTTTATCTTCTCCTCCCCAACTTATTTCTTGTTCGCCAAAATAAGTTGCAACTAACATCACTGTTTGTACAGCCATACTATAAACAAAGAAAGCAGTTAAATATCTTTTTAATACTAAATTTTCTGAAAGCGAATTATAAACACCTCGCAATTCTCTAAAACCATCAAATAAAATCTGAGTAGTTACTTTATTAGTAGATTTATTTCCAACTGGTAAATAATAAAAAGTATATTGACTAAAAGCAATCCACCAAATACCTACTGCAACAAAGGATATTTGCATTGCTTTCATTTTTGCTTCTCCTCCTTCTCCCAAGCCAAATAGTTCGGGCATCATAATCATTGCTAAATTAAAAACTAATAATAGTACACTTCCTATATATCCTAATGAAAAGCCTTTGGCACTTAACTTATCTTGTTGTTCTGGAAAAGCAACATCTGGTAAATACGAATTATAAAAAACCCAACTACTCCAAAAACCCACCAACGCCATAAAATAGAAGAAAAGGCTTAGCAATATATGTTCTAAACTAAAAAAATATAAACCCATACAGGATAACGCTCCTAAATAACAGAAAAATTTCATGAAAACCTTTTTGTTTCCAACATAATCTGCAATACCAGAAAGAATAGGAATTAATAGTGAAACCAAAACAAAAGCGGCAGCAGTTGTATAACTTATTAAAGGAGTACTCCTAATTTCACCTCCAAAAACTGTTACTGTCTCAACATTTGCAGCTATAAATAAAGCTTGAAAAAAAATTGGAAATACCGCTGAAGCAATCACTAAACTATAAACAGAGTTTGCCCAGTCATAAAAAGCCCAAGCATTTAATAACTTTTTACTTCCTTTTTCTAATTGTTGCATAAGGTTTTTACAGATTTATAAAAATGAATCTAAAATTTGTAGAGTCCGAATGTAGTAAAAAAAATTGGACAGGATTATTTTTTGAAATTGGTAACTCCAAACTTTTTGGCTTCAGCTTTTGCCTCCGAAACCCATGATTTAAGGTTTGCAATTCTAGTTTCGTTGGAAGGATGTGTACTTAGTATTTCAGGAGGTGCTTCTCCGCCTTGTTTGCTCATACGTTCCCAAAGCCTTACAGACTCCATTGGATCATAACCAGCAATAGCCATTAAAGTTAATCCTATTTTATCTGCTTCACTTTCATGACCTCTGCTAAAAGGTTTCATTACACCTACATCCGATCCAACACCATAAGCTGTGTTGAATATTGCTTGGTTTTCTGGATTGTCCATAAAAGCTATATTTCCTGCAACTGCTCCCAATGCTTGTAATTGTCCTGCACTCATACGTTGTTGACCGTGATTTGCCAATGCATGAGCAACTTCGTGACCCATTACTGCTGCTAATCCAGCTTCCGATTTTGTTATTGGTAAAATCCCTGTGTAAATCACAATTTTTCCACCTGGCATACACCAAGCATTAGCTTGTTTATCTTTTACTAAATTATACTCCCAACGATAGTCTTTTAGATAACCCGCATAACCATTAGCGGTTAAATACCGTTCAGCTGCTTTAGATATTTTTTGCCCCACGTTTTTGACCATATTTGCTTCTGAAGTGTTTTTTAATACTGTGTTTGTGTTTAAAAACTCTTCATATTGCTGAAATGCCATTGGTAATATTTGAGAATTTGGAACTAAAGCCAATGTTTGTTTCCCCGTAAACGGATTGGTATTACACGAAAACACTATTATTACAAATACTAATAAGCTAACTTTTTTCATTTTAATTTATTTTTAATATAACAAACACTAAAGATACTTTATTTTTATATTTTTAAAGCTTCAAAAAGCATTAAACAAATATTGGAATGACTTTTGTTAATTATATTTTAAATTATAATAAAAAATAAATATATGAAAAACCTATTTTTACTTTTAGCAATTAGCTTCACTTTTTTAATTTCTTCTTGTGAAGGTCCTCCTGGTCCTCCTGGTCCTCCCGGCGATTCTTTATTAGGACAAGTATTTGAAGCAAATGTTACTTTTACAATTGGAAATGATTTTAGACGAAAGGTAGATTTCCCAAATGATCTTATTGTCTATGAATCTGATGTTGTACTTGTATATTTATTAGAAGACGTAGTAAACGGGTTTGATGTTTGGTCGCAACTACCTCAAATTTATTTCTTAAATCAAGGAACTTTACTTTATACTTTTGAACACACTTTTGTAGATGTTGATATCTTTTTGGATGCAAATTTTAATTTAAATTCGTTAGATCCTGTTTTTACTGACGACCAAATTTTTAGAATTGCGGTACTTCCTGCTGAATATGCAAATGCAGATTTAAGTATGGATGAATTAATGAGCAACCTTCAAATTGAAACCTCAGATATAGAGATTTTATCAAATTAAACGTATGAAAAACATTGTATTTATTTTTATCAGTTTGCTTTTATTTAGTTGTAATACTTCTGCTCAAAACAAGAACAAGAAAGAAATATTTTCGGTAACAAAAACCGATGCAGAATGGAAAACAGAACTTGATGAAACTGAATATAATATATTACGAAAAGCAGGTACTGAGCGTGCTTTTTCAAGCGAATTAAATAAAAATTATGAAAAAGGAGTGTACGTCTGTGCAGCTTGCGGCACTCCTCTTTTTAAAAGTGAATATAAATACGATAGCCGTTCTGGCTGGCCTAGTTTTGACCGTGAAATTGAAGGTAATGTAGCCTTTTCAACCGATAGAGATTTAGGTTATACAAGAAACGAAGAGCACTGCGCTACTTGTGGCGGACATTTAGGTCATGTTTTTAATGATGGTCCAAAAACAACAGGAAAACGTCATTGTATTAATGGTGCTGCATTAGATTTTATTCCTAGTGAAAATGAATAAAAACAACTTCCCTATAGAAGAATCCGAATCTTTTTGGAAAGATAAATTATCTAAAGATGCCTTTGAAATACTTCGTAAAAAAGGCACCGAACGACCCTTTACAGGAGAATATAACATTCATTTTGAAGAAGGTACCTATAATTGTGGTGCTTGTAATAACCCTCTTTTTAAAAGCAATCAAAAATTTGAAAGCGACTGCGGTTGGCCTTCTTTTGATGATGCTATTAAAGATAACGTGAAATTAGTTTTAGACAAAAGCCACGGAATGATTCGTACTGAAACAGTTTGTAATAATTGCGGCGGGCATTTAGGACATTTATTTAATGACGGTCCAACAGAAACAGGTCAACGTTATTGCATCAATTCTCTTTCTATAGATTTTCAAGATAAAAAATAAATCTTCACTAGCTTCTATATTCCTAATTTTGAAAATATTTACACTTTTTAAAAGCCACTAATTTCTAAAAACCCTTTGGATTTTTCTTAATTTGTGATAATGTGTTATTATTATTGGTTCTATCATTATTTTAATGGAATTATCCACAATTTTTTAATGAGTTGTTATACTATTCTTTTGTTTATTTGTTTAATCGGTCAATCGTTAGTACTATTTATAAACGATTACACGATTAAACACTGAAACCATTTTATTTTTAAAACGTAACTATTTTTTATTTTCCAGACAAATCAGGGTAGAACCAAAACAGAAAAGTATGCATTTAGTCTTAAATTGTTATTTGGAAATTGGTTTTTGGAAATTGTAATTTGTAATTTCGCATTTTAAAAATCTGAATAAAATTAACATGAGCAAATACGATATTATAGTTTTAGGATCTGGACCCGGAGGATATGTAACCGCAATTAGAGCTTCACAATTAGGCTTTAAAACTGCCATTGTAGAAAAGGAAAATTTAGGAGGAGTATGTCTAAATTGGGGATGTATTCCTACCAAAGCCTTACTTAAAAGTGCTCAAGTATTCGATTATTTAAAGCATGCAGAAGATTATGGGTTAACTGTTAAAGGTGCAGATAAAGACTTTACTAAAGTTGTGGAACGTAGTCGTGGTGTTGCTGACGGAATGAGTAAAGGTGTTCAGTTTTTATTGAAGAAAAATAAAATTGATGTTATTAATGGTTTCGGAAAATTAAAACCTGGAAAAAAGGTAGATGTTAACGGTACAGAATATTCCGCAGACCATATTATTATAGCAACTGGTGCTCGATCAAGAGAATTACCAAGTTTACCACAAGATGGTAAAAAAGTAATTGGTTATAGAGAAGCTTTGACTTTAAAAAAGCAACCTGAAAGCATGATTGTTGTAGGTTCTGGTGCAATTGGAGTAGAGTTTGCTCACTTTTATAACACGATGGGAACCAAAGTAACCATTGTTGAATATTTACCGAATTTAGTTCCTTTAGAAGATGAAGACGTTTCAAAACAATTTGGACGCTCCTTCAAAAAAGCAGGTATTAAAGTAATGACCAATTCTTCTGTTGAATCTGTTGACACTTCAGGAAAAGGAGTTAAAGCAACGGTAAAAACTAAAAAAGGAGAAGAAGTTTTAGAGGCAGATATTCTACTTTCTGCTGTGGGAATTAAATCGAACCTTGAAAATATTGGATTAGAAGATGTGGGTATTGTTGTTGATCGTGATAAAATTTTGGTAAACGATTGGTACCAAACTAACATTCCTGGGTATTATGCGATTGGCGATGTAGTTCCTGGTCCAGCTTTAGCACACGTTGCTTCTGCGGAAGGAATTACTTGTGTTGAAAAAATTAAAGGAATGCACGTAGAGGCTATCGACTACGGAAACATTCCAGGTTGTACCTATGCAACTCCTGAAATAGCATCGGTTGGTATGACCGAAAAAGAAGCAAAAGAAGCAGGTTACGATATTAAGGTTGGAAAATTTCCTTTTTCAGCAAGTGGAAAAGCAAGTGCTGCTGGAACCAAAGAAGGTTTTGTAAAAGTGATTTTTGATGCTAAATACGGCGAATGGTTAGGTTGCCACATGATTGGTGCTGGAGTAACCGATATGATTGCTGAAGCAGTACTAGGAAGGAAATTAGAAACTACAGGTCACGAAGTATTAAAAACAATACATCCACATCCAACTATGAGTGAAGCGGTAATGGAAGCGGTGGCGGATGCTTATGGTGAGGTGATACATTTGTAATTATTCATTTAGAACGAAGCGTTATGTCATTCAGAGCATAGCGAAGAATCTTATTAAACCAAAAAAAACTCACAATTGTATTAATTGTGAGTTTTTTTGGTTTAACATATTTTATATAAAACTCAACAAAGCCAATTCATAACTCTGCAATCCAAAACCTAGAATAACTCCTTTGGCATTTGGAGAAATAAAAGATTGATGCCTAAACTCTTCTCTAGAAAAAGTATTTGAAATATGAACTTCTATTACTGAAGTTGTAATTGCTTTTACGACATCTCCAATCCCAACAGAAGTATGGGTGTAGGCAGCAGCATTTAATATAATACCATCATAATCATAGCCTACTTTTTGTAGTTTGTCTATCAACTCCCCTTCTATATTAGATTGATAATGGGAAAGTTCTATTTCGGGATATTTTGATTGTAACTCCTTATTAAAGTAATCTTCAAAAGATTGATTGCCATAAATAGAAGTTTCTCGTTTACCAAGAAGATTGATGTTTGGACCGTTTATAATAATTATTTTCATGTGTTTTCATTTATTTAATTAAATCGGTCACCTGCTGTTCGCTCCCGAAACGTCGGGAGTCACCCTCTTGAGTATGAAAATTTTAACATGCTCGTTTCATTTTATAAAATTACAAAAAATTAAACACAAAAAAAGCGGAAGAAAAACTTCCGCTTTACAATATATGTTTTGTTTAAAATGCAAAGATAATACTTTTTTTATAGTATCTATTAAAGAAAACTAAATCCTGCGGTCAATGAAAACACACTGTTTCTAGCACTTGTGTTTATTGTTACATCATTATAGAAATCTACAAAACTAATATCTGTAAGTCCAAAATTATAACGAGCTGTTATACGTAAATTTAAAGGTAAATCTATACCAATACCAACGACACCAGAAACATCAAAAGATTGAAAATCTCCTAAATCATTGTCACTAATTACATTCCCAAATTGTGGTCCTGCTTGAATGTTTAATCTTTTTACAATATAATACTTAAACACCACTGGAAAAATAATATAATCCAATTCAAAATCCCTTAAATCATTGTCGCCTTTTGCTCCTTGTTGAGAATATAATAAATCTCCTTGAATAGCCATTTTATCACTAAACTTTATAGTTGCAAAAGCTCCTAATACCAAACCTGTTCTTGTAGATACATTAGACACATCGGTTAAATTAGCAAAATTTGCTCCTGCTTTTATCCCAACATCGATACCTTGTGCAAAGGTTGTTGAGGTCAATATAATCGTAAATACAATTAAAAATAATTTTTTCATAATAGTTGTTTTATTTAATTAGTAGTTCAAATATAAAATAAAACTAAAAACTTCCGAAACTTATTATCAACTAAACTCAATTTATAATAATTATTTAATTAATATAGCTGAATGAAATGGTCGCAAGCAATCACTCATTATCAAAATTACCTTCGCCTAGAACGAGGTCTTTCAGACAATACTATTTACAATTATTCTTTTGACATTAACAAACTTTGTTGTTGGTTAACGGAAAACACGATCGAAATTTCCCCTTTAAAAATTGAAAAGGAAACCCTTCAACAATTTAATTATCACATTGCTAAAGAAGTAAACGCTCGATCACAAATTAGAATTATTTCAGGATTAAAAGGCTTTTTTAACTACCTAGTTTTTGAAGAGTACCGAAAAACAAACCCATTAGATCTTATTGAAAGCCCGAAAATAGGAAGAAAATTACCTGACACACTTTCTATCGAAGAAATAGATGAATTAATTGCAACAATCGACCTAAGTACACCCCAAGGCGAACGAAACAGAGCTATTATTGAAACCCTTTATGGTTGCGGACTTCGGGTTTCTGAATTGATTAATCTAAAAATATCCGATTTATTTTTTAAAGAAGGCTTTATAAAAGTTACCGGAAAAGGCGATAAACAGCGTTTTGTTCCTATTGGGTCATTGACCATAAAATATATTGACACCTATCGAAAAGAAATTAGAAATCATCAAATTATCAAGCCGTTAGCTCAAGATACCTTGTTTATAAACCGAAGAGGTAACGGATTAACAAGAGCAATGATATTTCATATTATAAAAGAACTAACTGAAAAAGCAGGAATTAATAAAAAAATAAGTCCGCATACTTTCCGGCATTCCTTTGCAACCCATTTATTAGAAAATGGTGCCGATCTTCGGGCCATTCAGCAAATGCTAGGACATGAAAGCATTACTACTACAGAAATTTACACACACATAGACAAAAGTTATTTAAGTGAGGTTATGAATACTTTTCATCCTAGGAAGTAAATAGACCTGCTAGGTTTTTGAAAGCTAGCAGGATCTTACAGTGTAACAAAAAATTCGTGAAAATTCGTGAAATTCGTGTCTTAAAAACTCCCCTTTAGGGGTTGGGGTAAAGACATTATAACTACATTTATGAGATTGCTTCAGCCAAAAAAGGCTTCGCAAAGACAAGTAAACTCATGAGATTGCTTCTACTCAAAGGCGTATCGCAAAGACAGTAAGATTAGAGTCCAGACTTACTTAGCAATATTCACCGCACGAGTTTCTCTAATTACTGTAATTTTTACTTGTCCTGGATAGGTCATTTCAGTTTGAATTTTCTGAGAAATACTAAACGATAACTCAGCTGCTTTTTCGTCACTTACTTTTTCGCTTTCAACCATTACCCGTAGCTCACGACCAGCTTGAATCGCATAGGCTTTATTTACACCTTTAAATCCGAAGGCTACATCTTCCAAATCCTTTAAACGTTGAATGTACGAATCTAAAACTTGACGTCTTGCTCCTGGTCTTGCTCCGCTTATTGCATCACAAACCTGAACAATTGGCGATAATAAAGTTGTCATTTCTACTTCATCGTGATGGGCTCCAATAGCATTACAAACATCAGGTTTTTCACCAAATTTTTCTGCCAATTGCATTCCTAATAAAGCGTGAGGAAGTTCTGTTTCTGTTTCTGGCACTTTTCCTATATCGTGTAAAAGTCCTGCTCTTTTTGCTAGTTTTGGATTTAATCCTAATTCCGAAGCCATCACACCACAAAGTTTTGCTACTTCACGTGAGTGTTGTAATAAATTCTGTCCATAAGAAGAACGGAATTTCATACGACCTACTGCTTTTATTAATTCTGGATGCAATCCGTGAATTCCTAAATCGATTACCGTTCGTTTACCAACTTCTTTAATTTCTTCTTCTATTTGTTTGGTCGTTTTTTTAACAACTTCTTCAATTCGTGCTGGATGAATACGACCATCGGTTACTAATTTATGTAATGACAAACGTGCAATTTCTCTTCTAACCGAATCAAAACAAGACAAAATAATCGCATCTGGAGTATCATCTACAATTATCTCTACTCCTGTTGCTGCTTCAATTGCTCTAATATTTCTTCCTTCACGACCAATAATTCTACCTTTAACATCGTCGCTTTCTAAGTTAAAAACAGATACACAATTATCTATCGATTCTTCAGCACCAATACGCTGTATAGTGTTAATTATCACTTTTTTAGCTTCTTGTTGTGCTGTTAGTTTTGCTTCCTCTAAAGAATTTTGAATGTATGCCATCGCATCAGTTTTGGCTTCATCTTTAATACTTTCTAACAGTTGTGCTTTGGCATCTTCGGCAGATAAACTAGAAATTACTTCTAATTGTTCTACTTGTCTGCGGTGCATTTTATCTAATTCGGTTTGACGCTTATCTAAAAATGAAAGACGCTCGTCGTAATCTTTTTTCTTTGTTTCAAATTCTGCAGAAGTATTTTTAGCTTTTGCTAATTCGCTGGTGGCTTTCGATTCTTTATCACGAGTACGTTTTTCAGCTTCAATTATTTTTTTATCTCTATTTAAAATTACTCGTTCGTGCTCAACTTTAAGTTCTAAAAATTTTTCTTTAGCTTGAAGCATCTTGTCTTTCTTCAAGTTCTCTGCATCTTTACCAGCTTGTTTTGTAATGTTAGTTGCTCTTTTTTTAGCTGATTTTATTATATGAGAGGCTTTGTTTTTTTCAAGCATTTTTGCAATTGCAAACCCTATGATTAGTGTAACTATGCCTACTATAATGAGTATGATTGTATTGTCCATTTGTTTTAAATTTAAACTCAGGTCTTTGTTAACTAGAGTTTTATTCATAAAAAAAGCCTACATTAATAGCTGTGTTTTGAATAAACCCCTTAAAACAAGTTTAGGGCTAATAAGTTGGTCAAGTATCCGCTCTCCCTAGGGACACGGCACGCTTTTACAACTGTAACTCACCCTTTCTAAAGAATTCGTGTTGAGTTTAACAAAAGTAGTATTAATGTAGGCAGTAACCTTATATTTAAAGAACGTTACGATTTAAAATCGTGCAACATTTGGTTCAAACTACCTAGTTTTTCTTCCACATGTTGGCTATCTTCTATAGTATCTATTTGTTTTTGTTCTACCTGAGTTGCAAATTGCAAAGCACACATTGCCAATACATCTTGCTTATCTCTAACGGCATAACTTTTTTCAAACCTTTTAATCATTACTTCTATCTTCTTGGCTGCTTTTCTAAGCCCTTCTTCTTGCTCTGGAGTTGTTGTTAATGGATAAACTCGGTCTGCAATGGATAGTTTTATTTTTTGTTGGTTTGACATTTTAAAATTTATTCGGAAAGTTGGGTTATACATTTATCAATTTCCCGAACCAATTCATTTATTTTGAGTTTTGTTTCTCGTTTATTTTCATTACTGCCAAGTATTGAATTTGCTAACTTTAATGTATTACATTCTTCACGCCATTTATCAATTTCTTCTTTAAATTGACTTTGTTGTGACTTCAATAAAGCGAACTCTTCTGCCAATTGTTGCTTTGATTGCTTCAGATTATTATATTCCTGAAGTAAGTTGCTAACCCTATTTTCAAGAGAATCAACAATTTCTGAAAGATTGCTCATTAAAATTTATTTCAATACTATGTTTACAAAGTTAACAATCGATAGCTTAAATGCCAATTAAAATCAAATTATTTTTGTATTATTGAACAACTAATTCAATTAATTGGTTTCTACTCCCCTTTTATTTATAGCATATTCTTAATTTTACACTATGAAAAGAATTTGTTATTTATTGATTTTATTCGGAAATATACTCGTTGCTCAACAAAATATTCCTACCGATTATTTTAACAATCCTTTAGATATTCCACTTATTCTTGCTGGAAGTTTTGGTGAACTTAGGAACAATCATTTTCATAGCGGGCTTGACATTAAAACCCAACAACGCGAAGGAATTCCAGTATATGCTCCCGCCGATGGTTATGTGAGTAGAATAAAAATTTCGCATTATGGCTACGGAAAAGCATTGTACATAAAACATCCAAACGGTTACAGTACGGTATATGCACATTTAAAAAAATACGGTGACACTATTCAGGAAATTATAAAAAAAGCCCAATATAAAAAGGAAACTTTCGAAATAGAATTGTTTCCTAAGGCAGCAGAAATTCCAGTTAAAAAAGGAGATTTAATAGGCTATACTGGAAATACGGGAAGTAGCGGTGGTCCTCACCTTCATTTTGAAATTCGTGATACAAATTCACGTCCTATGAATCCGTTATTGTTCGGGATTGAAATACCCGATACCAAAAAACCAATTATTAATGGTGTTTTTGCTTATCCTTTAGGGAAAGATGCGCAGATCAATCAATCACAAAACCCCATTAAAATACGATTAATTCTTCAAAAAGACGGCTCTTATAAAACTGAAAACATTACTGCCTTCGGAAAAATTGGATTCGGTGTTTCCACCCACGATCAACAAAATGGCGCTTCTAATAAAAACGGGGTTTATAAAATTGAAACTTTTTGCAATGGTATGGAAAAATTTGAAGTTACCTTCGAAAAATTCTCATTTTCAGAAACTAGATATCTAAACAGATTTATTGATTATGAATATTACAAAAACAATCGAAGTAGAATTCAAAAACTTTTTAGACAACCAAACAATCCATTAAGTATTATTAAAAAGGAAGACGAGCAAGGATGTATTGTTATTGAAAACGACTTAACATCTACTTACACCATCGAAGTTTCTGATTTTAAAAATAATAAAATAACAATTTCAATACCAATAAATGGTAAAAAACAAGACATTTTAAAACCTCGTGATATTACAAAAACCACCGATTTTATTTATGCCAATGAAGGGACTTCTATCACAAAAGGTAAATTTAGTGTTTACATTCCCGCAGATGCCTTGTATGAAAATGTATATTTAGACATTCAAGCAAAAAGTGACACATTAAAATTGCATAAAGATGTAATTCCGCTTCATAAAAACATTACAATTTCGACAGATATTTCAAACTATAAAGGCGATCATCTCGACAAATTATATATAGGAAGGCTTAATTATAAAGGAGATCCATATTACAACTATACCTACAGAAAAGGCAATAAACTTTCTGCAAAAACAAAAACCTTTGGCTCATATATTTTAGTTGCAGACACTACCGCTCCTACTATTAAACCAATTAATTTTCAGAATAAAAAATGGTTGAGTAAAAACAAAACATTGAAAATAAAAATCACTGACGATTTAAGCGGAATTAGTTCCTATCGAGCAACGATTAATGGAAAATTTATTTTAATGGAATATAATTACAAAAAAGACGTTCTTACTTATAATTTTCAAGATGAAATAATTTCGGAATCTGAAAATAATTTGAAACTAATTGTTATTGATAATGTTGGAAATAATGCTACATTTGAAGCAACATTTTTCAGAAAATAAAAACCTAACAAACATTTGAAAACTTCTACTTTACTCCTCCTATTCCTATTTTTTATAACCACTGGAAGCCTTTTAGCACAAAATGCAATTATTAAAGGTGTGGTATTAGATGAAAATAACTCACCTGTTTCAGAAGTTAATGTAACTGTTGGCGGTGAAGGAACACAAACAGACTTTGATGGATTTTACACATTAGAAGTGCCTTCTGGTCAAGAAATTATTGTGATTTTTTCGCATTTAAGTTTTAAAAATGTACAAGTTACCATACCTGAATTAACACCAAATTCAGATTTTGAAATGAATCCAGTTATGAAAATAGACGTGGAACAAATTGGCACGGTTGTTATTTCAAGAAAAAGAAGAAAACGAATTGAAGGTATTACCACTATTAGCCCAGAAACAATTCGTCGTATTCCAGGTGCAAATGCTGGTGTTGAGAATTTAATAAAATCGCTCCCAGGAGTTAATGGTAATAATGAGTTAAGTACCCAATACGCTGTACGTGGCGGAAATTACGATGAAAACTTGGTTTATGTAAACGAAATTGAAGTTTACAGACCCTTCTTAATTAGAAGTGGTCAACAAGAAGGATTTAGCTTTGTAAATACCGATTTAACCTCGAAAGTAGATTTTTCGGCTGGAGGGTTTCAAGCAAAATACGGAGATAAATTATCCTCGGTTTTAGATATCTCGTATCGCAAACCTGTAGCTTTTGAAGCATCTGCAGATTTAAGTTTACTAGGTGCTAATGTTTCGGCGGGTGGTGCTTCAAAAGACGGACGTTTTACAGGAATTGTTGGTGTACGTTACAGAGATAACAGTCTTTTTGTAAACGCACGAGAAACTGAAACAAATTTCAGGCCTGTTTTTGCTGATGCCCAAACATACTTTACTTATAAGTTTTCTAATAAATTTGAATTGGGTTTTCTCGGAAACATTACTGTTAACGATTACCAATTCGAACCACTAACAAGGCAAACAAATTTTGGAACTATTGCAGATCCTGTGGCTTTATTGGTTTCTTATGAAGGACAAGAAAAAAGTAGATACGACACCTATTTTGGTGCTTTAAAAGCTACTTATGTGGTTTCAGATGATTTTACTGCAAAGTTAATTGGGTCAATCTATCAAACAACTGAACAAGAATATTTTGACATTTTAGCCGAATACCGTTTGGGTGAAGTAAACACCGATATTGGAGGTGAAAATTTAGGTGAAGTAGATTTTACTGAAGGAATTGGCTCACAACTAACTCACGCTCGTAACGATTTAGACGCACTAATCATCAATCTGCAACATAAAGGTATTTTATCTATTGAAGACAATCGTATTGAATACGGAATTAAATATACACACGAAGATATTCGGGATCGTATTCAGGAATATGAAATTATAGATTCCGCAGGATTTTCTATACGTCCACCAATTTATCCTGAAAATAACGAACCTTACAATCCATTTAATTCTCCTATTGTGCCTTATACAAACGTAAGAGCAACAAACGATGTGCAAATAGACCGTATTTCTGGATTTGTACAATGGAGCCGAAGAACAACTTTAGGCGAAAGCGATTTATGGTTAAACGCTGGTGTACGAGCACATAACTGGACTGTAAGCGGAAAGGGATTAAAAAGTAATACACAAACAGTTTTTAGTCCAAGAGTACAAGCCTCTTTAAAACCTAACTGGGAGGCTGATATGTTGTTTAGAATCTCTGGTGGGTTTTACCATCAACCCCCTTTTTATAGAGAATTACGTGACTCTTTAGGAATTGTTAATCCTGAAGTAAAAGCACAACAATCCATTCATATTGTTTTAGGAAACGATTATAGTTTTAAACTTTGGGACAGACCGTTTACTTTAAATTCTGAAATTTATTACAAGTCATTATCAAACGTAAATCCTTACACTTTAGAAAACGTCCGAATTCGTTACCGAGCAAGAAATGATGCAACAGCCTATGCTTATGGATTGGATTTGAGATTGGCAGGTGAATTTGTTCCAGGAACTGAAAGTTGGGTAAGTTTTGGTTATTTAAAAACTGAAGAAAACATTAATAATCGTGGGTATATTTTTAGACCTACAGATCAGCGTTTAAAATTTGCTGTTTTATTTCAAGATTATGTAAAAGTAATTCCAGACTTAAAGCTTTATCTTAATTTAACCTATAATACAGGATTACCTGGAGGTTCCCCGAGTTATGCAGATCCTTATGATTATCAAACAAGACTACCCGATTATAAAAGAGTGGATTTAGGTTTTTCGTATGTTTTGATTCATAAAGAGAAAAGATTTAAATCTGGTTGGAGAAAACCGTTTAAAGAATTATCTGTTGGGTTGGAAATATTTAATATTTTTGATGTACAAAATTCTATTACCAATACGTTTGTACGTGATGTTTACACCAAAGTACAATATGCAATTCCTAATTTCTTAACGCCAAGAGTGTTTAACGTTAGAATTACCTCTAAGTTTTAAGGAAAATTATTTAGGTTATTTCTTTCTAGTTGATATAATTAAAAGGAAAAATATTTTATTTGATCATTTCGGCTCCGCCCAATGACCAGAATAACACATTAATTATTAATAATTTTCTTCAAAACCCCAATAACATAATCTACTTCTTCCAGAGTATTAAAGATAGAAAATGAAAACCGTATGGATGGATATTGCATTTCTTTTTTCGAAAGGATTTCAGTTAAGACATGTGAACCTCCTACAGCACCACTCTGGCAAGCAGATCCTTTGGA
Organism: Flavobacteriaceae bacterium; assembly: GCA_021648265.1. Lineage (GTDB taxonomy): Bacteria > Bacteroidota > Bacteroidia > Flavobacteriales > Flavobacteriaceae > Marifrigoribacter. The sequence goes on from JAKITD010000007.1 coordinate 51,796, forward strand.
GCAAGCAATACCTTTTAAATCTAATTGAAACAATAACATCGTAGCTTTTTCTGGAGAAATTGGCAACAATATATTTAATAAGGTATAGGTGCTTTTTTCATTATCGCCACAGTAACCATTCAATTTTACCGAGGGAATTTCTTGTAAAAGCTGTTCTTTAAAATAATTTTTTACTCCTTTAATATAAACAACTTCTTTTTCTAAATCTCGATACGAAATTTCCAACGCTTTTGTTAAGCCAGCGATTGCATACACTGCTTCGGTACCTGCACGTAAACCTCGTTCTTGTTCTCCTCCAATTATTAAAGGTTTTAATCCAGAATTTTTTCTGATAAATGCAAACCCAACTCCCTTCGGTCCGTGAAACTTATGTGCTGAAACTGCAGCAAAATCGAGAGGTATTTTTGAAAAATCCAATTTATAATGACCAACAGATTGTACGGTATCGCTATGAAACAAGCTACTGTTTTCTTTACATAAAACTGCAACTTTAGCAATATCAAGTTTGTTGCCAACTTCATTATTAACGTGCATTAAGCTTACTAACGTCTTTTTGGAAGAAGATTTTAAAAGGTTTTCTAAATGCGTATAATCTACCATTCCCTTTGCATCTAAATGTACAATATCCACTTGCAAATTACAGGTATTTGCAAGACTTTCAATGGTATGTAAAACAGCGTGATGTTCTACTTTACTCGTTATAATTCTTTTCACTTCTAAATCACGAACACAGCTATTCAGAATTAAATTATCCGCTTCTGTTCCTCCTGAAGTAAAAATAATTTCAGCAGCAGAAACCTTAAAATGTGCTGCAATTTCTTTCCGACAATTTTCCAAAACCGATTTCGAACTTCTTCCAAAAGAATGTGTAGAAGAAGGGTTTCCATATTCGGTTGCTAAAACTTCCGAAATTTTTTCAACAACTTCATTACGAACTTGTGTAGTTGCCGCATTATCAAAATATACTTTTCTCATACTTCAAAAATACGTTTAATTATAGTTTTCTAATAAAGAAAATTGTTACTTTGTCATTATTGTTTAGTTATGCATAAATTATTTTTTATTCCAATATTTTTAGCTTTCTTTTTCTCTTGTAATGATGGCGATATTATTATAACCGATTTTAATTTTGAACCAGAAAACCTTGATAACTGTGGTGGTCCTGGTGCTTACGTGTTTTTCAACATTAACAATTCATCTACTGCCGAAAGTATTTCCTTATCCTTAGAAACCAACGAATTATTATTTTTAGAATCGGGAATACAAGAGTTTGTTTTAAACGGAACCTCCAATACTGTTAACTACAGAAAATACGGTGCAGATGTTACAAGTGGTTATTTTTGCAGTCCAATTCCTCCAACAGAACCCAATGTAGTTATTGAATATTTGGGAGAATCTGGTATTGCAAAACTTACAACCGAAGCCATTAAAGACGATGAAGATGGAAAAGAAGAAGATCCAATGAGTGATTTAGATACCGACGGTGACGGATTATTAAATTATTTTGATGAAGATGACGATGGTGATAATGTACCAACGGTAATTGAATTAGGAACCGATTTTCTTAACGGAGATGATGAATTCCCTTTAGATACAGATAATGATGGAATCCCCGATTATTTAGACGATGATGATGATGGCGACGGAATATTAACTCGTTACGAGGATACCAATGGTGATTTAGATCCAACAAACGATATTACCGACAGCACTGTAGGACCCGATTTTTTAAATGAAAATGTCGCCAACAGCAATATTATAGATCAATATCGTGTTCATTCCTTTAGTCTTGTAAGCAATATTAGTTTGTTGATTTCAAATTTATTACTGGTTAGTGGAAATGAAGAAATTATTCAGGAAACGATGATTTTAGGTAGTAAAAACGACGTAATTAATACCACACTTTCATTAACACCAGAATTTTAATCCTTTAGTTTTTATTCTGAAAAATATAAACTTCAGTAGCACCTACGCCATATTTTTGATAATCGGCATCGTAAAATTTAAGATGATCATAATGTTTTAATAAATATTCAAGTTCTGTTTTTAACACTCCTTCTCCCACTCCGTGAATAAAAACAATTCGCTGTATTTTCTTGGACATAGCAAATTCTATCTGTCGTTTAGCAGTATCTAATTGAAGGGTTAACATATCAAAATTATCCATCCCTCTGGTACTCGAAGTAAGTTGATGAATATGCAAATCTACTTCCATAGGTGGAAGGTTTCTATCTTTGGATTTTATTCTTGCTGTATTTTTGTTTTTTTTGCTTTGTTTTTCTGAAAGGATTTCTGAAATGTTTTGAGGCGAAAATTCGGATTTTGAAAAAGAATTATTTTCAATAACCAATTCATTTTCATTGTATTGATATTCAAAACCATGTTCATCTATTATAGTAAAAATACCATTTATAACATTAGAAACTTCACCAGAAATATCTTCATCTAAAACCGAAACTTTATCTCCTATTTTCATATTTTTATTTATATAAATACTAACTAATATTTAGCTTTCAAAGAAACTAAAAATTTAACACTTCACCTGTCGTTTAATAGGTAAATTTAAACACTTTATCGAACTTTTTATGATATTTCAAAAAAAAACAGTAGGTTTGTATATTAATGTAGAAGTGTTTTGCCCCCGAGATACTTTATAAATTATAATAATTATGAAAAACCTACTACTTTTCTTAACCATGCTAATTGCTACAACAACTGTTTTTTCGCAGTTGTATGTTTCTCCAAACGGAGCGACAGATTCCTATGTATTTGTAAATGATGAAATTCTATTTGTAGAACAAGATGTAAATCTGGTTGCAAATACTAATAGTGTCGATACAGAAGCAAGTATCTATTTAAGACAACAAGCTCAATTAATTCAAGGAAATACAGCTTCCTCAAATTCAGGAACTGGTTCTATTTCTGTAATACAAAATACACCTGATGATGACTCTTGGGACTATTCCTTTTGGGGTTCACCAGTAGGAAATGCAACAGGAACTGGTAACCAAAACTTTGGTATATTACGTTTAAATGACTCATTAACACTTACCAGATCTCAAGTTACTGCAACAACAACTGCACGTGAAGGGTTAGTTACTCCATTAACAATCTCTACAAGATGGACGTACTCTTATGCAGCTGGTGGTCCTTGGACAAGAATATATGCAAACAATGTGGTAACACCAGGTTACGGGTTTATTATGAAAGGTGTTGGATTAACCAACCACAACCAAAATTACGATTTTAGAGGAAGACCAAACAATGGAACAATGTCTGTAGCAGTTTTAAATGGCGAACATACACTTTCTGGAAATCCTTACCCTTCTGCATTAGACCTTAATAGAGTATTTTATGATCCCGATAATACAGAGATATTACAATTTAAATATTGGGATGAAGACAGAACAATAGACTCTCATTTATATATCGATAATAAAGGTGGTTACGGAACTTGGGTTCCTGGAGCATCTGACCCTAATGGAACAACTGCAGGAACTTATGTTGTTGCTCCATTTTTAGATTATGATAGCGCAGGTAATCCAACTGGAGGTCAATCAGGTGGCTCTGGTGCCTACTACGAACGCAGGTTCGCCCCTATAGGGCAAGGATTTCAGATACTGGGTCTTTCTAATGGATCTATAAATATAAAAAACAATCATAGAAGATATATTGTAGAAGGCGTTGCAAATAACTCTCAATACAGAGGACAAGAAGATGATGCTTCAGTTATTGTTGCAGACCCAGGAGGAACAGTTACTCCTGTTGATAATAGAATGCCACAATTACGAATTTATACCACATTTGGAGAAAGTCATTTTAGAGATATGGTTTTAGCTTTTTCTGATGAATCAACAGATGGTTTTGACAGAGGTTTTGATGCTCGCCATCCATTGGATGCTGGTGGTGGAGACGTTTATTTTCCTATTGGAGATGATTCAGATTTAGTGCCTTATGTAATTCAAACGGTTCCTTTTGCAATAGAAAAAAAGGTTCCTTATACTATTACTTTAGATCAAGAATTTAAAATATTGATTGAAGTGGTTGAACAAATAAACTTCGATGGTGCAGCTTACTTATGGGATAAACAAGAAAATACTTATAGAAAAATAACCCAAGGTAGTATTGCAGAATTATTACTTCCTGCTGGTATTTATGAAAACAGATTTTATATAGTATTTAGAGATCGAAAAGAAACTTATCAAAATTCTGTAGTAGCAACTGAAACTGTAAAAGTTATGGAGACTGTTACTTTTTTCCAGAACAATCCTTACAAGCAAATGGAAATTTCTAACCCAGAAGGTTACACTATCAAAAATGCAAAGGTTTTTGATATGGCCGGAAAGTTAGTTATTAATCAAAATAATTTAGGAAACGGTTCAAAGCTTACTGTTGGAACTGCCAACTTATCTGATGGTGTTTACTTAATTAAACTTATTACTTCAGAAAATATCAATATAGATTTTAAAATGATTATTAAGAATAATTAATAATTCCTAAATATTTCGCATAAAAAAAACGGCTATAAGCCGTTTTTTTTATGTGATAATTCTATATTCTATTTCACAAATTCCCTAATCGTTTTTTCAATAATAGAAACACAATCCATAATTTGCCCTTCTGTCATAACCAATGGCGGAGCAAAACGGATAATATTACCGTGAGTTGGTTTTGCTAACAATCCGTTATCTCGAAGTTTTAAACAAATATTCCATGCAGTTTCACTCTCTTCGGTATCGTTGATTAATATTGCATTTAACAAACCTTTTCCTCTTACTCCTGTAATTAAATCGGTAATAGGAATAAATTTTTCTATTTCACTACGGAATAACTTTCCTAAACGTTCTGCATTCTCTGCTAAGTTCTCATCTTGAATCACATCTAAAGACGCAATTGCTACCGCACAAGCCAAAGGATTTCCTCCAAAAGTTGAACCGTGTTGCCCTGGTTTTAATACAGACATGGTTTCATTTCTAGCCAATACTGCCGAAACTGGATAAACACCACCACTTAATGCTTTGCCTAAAATAAGAATATCTGGTTTTACATTTTCGTGATCTACGGCTAGTATTTTTCCTGTACGTGCAATTCCTGTTTGTACTTCGTCTGCAATAAACAATACATCGTATTTTGCACAAAGGTCTTTTGCTTTCGATAAATATCCTTCAGTTGGAACATAAACTCCAGCTTCTCCTTGAATTGGTTCCACTAAGAATCCTGCTACATTATTATTCGATTTTAAAACTTCTTCTAACGCTTCTAAATTATTGTATTCAATTTTAATAAATCCATCGGTAAAAGGTCCGAAATTTTTACGTGCATCTTCATCGTTTGAAAATGATATGATGGTTGTTGTTCTTCCGTGGAAGTTATTTTCACAAACAATTATTTCTGCTTTATTTTCTGCAATTCCTTTTTTCTCGTAGGCATATTTTCTACAAAGCTTAATGGCAGTTTCTACAGCTTCTGCCCCACTATTCATAGGAAGCACTTTATCAAAACCAAAGAAATCACAAACATATTTTTCGTATTTCCCAAGGATATCATTATGAAATGCTCTTGAAGTTAAAGTTAATTTTTGTGCTTGTTCGGTTAAAGCATTGATGATTTTTGGATGACAATGACCTTGATTTACTGCGGAATAAGCTGAAAGAAAGTCGTAATACTTCTTCCCTTCTACATCCCAAACAAATACTCCTTCTCCCCGTTCTAAAACTACTGGTAAGGGATGATAATTATGGGCACCATACTCATTTTCTAAATCGATTGCTTTTTGTGACAACGTCTTTTCTACAACTGACATACTATTTAAATTTAAATTGAAAACTTACAATTCCTACGATACCTTTATTCTTTCGAAGACTCGAAAATTCAGCGGAGGAGAGAAATCATCCTTAAAGTTCGCAAATTACAAAATATCAAATACATTTTAATAATTCTCGCAAATAAAAAGAAGGATTTACACTATTTTTGCGCCTATGGCAAGAAAAAATAGAAATAAGGTTTTTGAAGATTTAGAAGTTACCGATGCTGGTGCCAAAGGAAAAGCAATTGCTCATGCTCCCGACGGAAAAGTAGTTTTTATAGGAAATGCAGTGCCAGGCGATGTTTGCACCATACAAACCACCAAACAACGCAAGAGTTTTTATGAAGGAAAAGCCATTTCGTTTTCTAAACTTTCTGATAAACGAGTAGATCCTAAATGTGAATACTTTGGAACTTGTGGCGGATGTAAATGGCAATATATGGGCTATGAGCATCAACTTTTCTACAAACAAAAAGAAGTAGAGAACAATTTAAAACGTCTTGGAAAAATTGAATTACCAGAGATTTCTCCCATTTTAGGTTCTAAGGAACAATATTATTATCGCAACAAAATGGAATTCTCTTTCAGTGATAGCAAATGGCTAACTTTAGAGCAAATTAAAAGCGATAAAATAATCGAAGATCGAAACGCTTTAGGATTTCATATTCCAGGAATGTGGGATAAAATTTTGGATATTGATAGTTGTCATTTGCAACGCGAGCCAAGTAATGCTATTCGAAATTTTGTAAAGAAAAAAGCAGAAGAATTAAACTTACCTTTTTATAATGCTCGAAAGCAAGAAGGATTGTTAAGAACCTTAATGATTCGTACTACAAGTACCGATGAAATTATGGTGTTGCTTCAGTTTTTTTATGAAGATAAAGAGAATAGAGAATTATTATTGGATGCTGTTTTTACTGAATTTCCAACTATTAATTCACTTCAGTATGTAGTAAATTCAAAAGGAAACGATACTATTTACGATCAAGAAGTAGTTTGTTATCAAGGTAAAGATCATATTTTTGAAGAGATGGAAGGGCTTCGTTTTAAAATAAATGCCAAGTCTTTTTATCAAACCAATTCCGAACAAGCCTACGAATTATATAAAGTTACCAGAGATTTTGCAGGATTAACAGGTGAAGAATTGGTCTTCGATTTATACACAGGAACAGGAACTATCGCACAATTTGTTTCAAAAAAAGCAAAAAAAGTAATTGGAATTGAAGCCGTTCCTGATGCCATTGAAGCTGCAAAGGAAAATGCTAAACTTAACAATATTGAGAATACAGAATTTTATGTGGGAGATATGAAAAAAGTGTTTAACGATACATTCATAAACCAACACGGAATTCCAGATGTGATAATAACCGATCCACCTCGCGACGGAATGCATAAAGATGTGGTAGAACAATTGTTAAAAATTTCGGCAAACAAAATAGTTTATGTAAGTTGCAACAGCGCAACACAAGCTCGTGATTTGGCTATATTAGATTATCAATATAAAGTTACTAAAACACAGGCTGTAGATATGTTCCCGCAAACCTTTCACGTTGAAAACGTGGTGCTTTTAGAAAAAAGAAACGTTTAGAAACAAATTTATGATTAAAAAAATTGCGATAATATTCTTATTCATAAGTATTATTCTTGGTTGCTCTAAAGATGATATTTGTACGGGCGATACTCCTACGACTCCAAAATTAATAATTGTTTTTAAAAGTAGAATCAACAACAATATATTTAAAGAAGTAACCAACCTTACGGTGACTACTATTATTGAAAGCGACACGATAAATATTTACAAATCGGTTACAACAGATTCTATTGCAATTCCCTTAAACACAGGAACTGACACTACTAAATTTCAGTTTATCAAGGACAATACAAACGACAATCCTGGAAATACTGATAATGTAACTTTTAGTTATCAACGCGATTATATTTATATTAATAGAGCCTGTGCTTTTAAAGCAACTTTTAACGATTTGATAAGTCAGTTAGAAATTGTAGAAAACGAAAATTGGATTGAAGAAATAATTGTTAACGAAACCACTGTTGAAGATGAAAATACTACGCACGTTACTGTGTACCATTAGTCTGTTGTTATTTCTTCCGTCTTCAATGAATGCACAAGAAGACGAGATAACTTCTGAAACACCTGTTGCTATAAAAGATACTGTAAGAGCTAAAAACAATAAATACGGGTTGCGTTTAGGAATAGATTTAGCAAGACCCATTAGAACTTTAACTGATGAAGATTTTACAGGTTTTGAAATTATGGCCGATTTTAGAATCACACATCGTTTTTATATTGCAATGGAATTAGGAAGTGATAAAGACCAACAAAATGAAAGTAATTTAGTTTCTTCAACCAAAGGAAGCTATGCCAAAATAGGCTTCGATTATAATTTCTACAACAATTGGGTTGGTATGAACAACTCCATTGTAGCAGGGCTTCGTTACGGATATTCAACTTTTGATCAAGAACTAAGTAGTTTTGGTGTTTATACGGGAGATGCAACTTTTCCGGGTACTATTATTAATGAAACTACTAATTACTCAGGGCTAACAGCCCAATGGATTGAATTTGTTTTTGGAGTAAAAACCGAAATCGTTTCTAATTTATTTCTATCAATTAATCTTCAACTTAAAAATAAAATTTCGGAAGATATTCCTGAAAACTTCGGAAATCTATACATTCCTGGTTTTAACAGAACAAACGATTTTAGTGATTTTGGAGTAGGTTTTGGTTTTGGAGTTTCTTATTTAATTCCTATTTATAAGAAGTAATAGTATCCTATTAAAGATATAAGACCGCTTCGCTGAAAGACAAAAGATAAAAGACTAAATTTTAACTAACAGATTATCTTTTAAGTAACAGTTTTAAGTTATAAATTATTAAATCCTAAAAATTAAAATTTTCAGAGAATTGAATAATCTTAGTTAATAATAGTAAAATACTATTATTGCTTTTTCGTCTTTTTACTACCCTCATACATTTCGTAACGCACCAATTTACTTTCTAGTTTTCCGTTGTACAATTTAATTCTCCTTGAAGGGCGTAATCCAACATGTTTTAAAGCCTCCATATTGCTAGTAATCATCCATGCTTGAGTTCCAGGATACCCATGTTTTAATGTAGTACCAATTGAAGCATATAATTTCTCTGCATCTACTTGAATTCGTTCATCATAAGGAGGATTAAAAACGATAAATAAAGGGCGTTCAGATTCCTTTTTGCTTTCAAAAAAATCTTGTTTTCTTACTGAAATAAACTCATCTAAGTTCGCACTTTTTATGTTCTCTTTTGCTTTCTGAACTATATCTGATTCAATATCAAACCCTTGAATTTTAAAATGGAAATCTCTAATTTTCTTTAAGGTAGAGTTTTCAATCACTTCAAATAAATCGACATCAAAATCTGGCCAGTTTTCGAAAGCAAATTCATCTCTATTTAAGTTTGGCGGAATATTACAAGCAATCATGGCTGCTTCTGTTAAAATAGTACCACTACCACACATTGGATCCAACAAATCACATTGTCCATCCCAACCTGCCAACATAATTAATCCAGCCGCAAGTACTTCGTTTATTGGCGCCATTGTATTGGCAACCTTATAACCACGTTTGTGCAACGATTGTCCCGAACTATCCAACGAAATTGTACAAATATTACGATCAATATGGATATTAACTCTCAAAGTAGGATGATCTAAATCTACATCTGGACGTCTGCCCTCTTTATCTCTAAAGCGATCGACAATAGCATCTTTTGTTTTTAAAGAAATGTATTTTGAATGAGTAAACTTTTCCGAAAAAACAGTTGCATCTACTGCCAAACTTCCATCTACGTCCATATAATTTTCCCAAGGTATTGCATATACTTTTTTATAAATATCGGCTTCAGTAAACACATTAAATGAAGTAATTGGCTTTAAAATTTTTATTGCAGTACGGCAACATAAATTAGCTTTATACATAAAACCTGTGTCACCCTCAAATGTAACATTTCTAGTACCTAGCTCTACTTTTGAAGCACCTAATTTACGTAATTCTGCCGCTAATATTTCTTCCAGACCAAACATGGTCTTTGCCAACATTTTAAAGTTATTTTCCATAAAATTTTTAAAAGTATAAAGCTTCCTTTTTGTTATGTTCGGTGTTTTTATTTAATTTTTAAAATAATTCGAACATTAGTGGCTTTAAAAAAACAAAAATACAGTAATTTTGTAGTGCAAATAATTTTTCATGCAAAAAGATACAGAAAATTGGTTCGCCTCTTGGTTTGATTCCCCTTATTATCATATTTTATACAAAGACCGAAACGATCAAGAAGCAGGAGCTTTTATGACTCACTTAACTTCTTTTTTAAAGTTAGCTACAGATGCAGAAATATTAGATTTAGCTTGCGGAAAAGGACGCCATTCAAGGTTTTTAAGCAATTTAGGTTATCAAGTTACAGGAGTAGATTTATCGCCACAAAGCATTGCTTTTGCGAAACAATTTGAAAACGAAAACTTAAAATTTGAAGAACACGATATGAGCCTTCCATATCCTAAAAAGTTTGATGCTGTTTTTAATTTGTTTACTAGTTTTGGTTATTTTGAAAGAGAAGAAGACAATCTTAAAACCATTAAAGCAATAAAAACGGAGCTTAAAGATAACGGTTTTGGAGTAATTGACTTTTTAAATGCTGAGTCTGTTAAACAAACCCTAGTACCTTCAGAGACTAAAATTGTAGATGGAATTACCTTCCAGATTCGCAGAAAAATTGAAAACGGATTTATTTTAAAAAACATCCGTTTCAATCATAATAACCAAGATTATAACTTTACGGAACGTGTAAAAGCTATTTCGCTATCGGATTTTAAAACTTGTTTTAAAGCAGCAGGTGTTCAACTTATTCATTGCTTTGGTGATTATCAATTAAATGAATTTAATGAAACAACATCCAATCGGCTTATTTTAATATTTAATTAATTATGACTTATTTATTACTTTTTTTGGCAGTGGCAATTGGTTATGTAATGGCATTATTATTAAAAGCGAAAAAAACAAAATCATTACCTATATTCCTCGCTTTTAGTGGTGCTTTTTTATTGGCTGTCACTATTTTTGAATTGCTTCCTGAAGTATATCAAAACCCCTCAAAAGAAATTGGTGTTTATGTTATAGGAGGAATTTTATTGCAAATTTTCTTAGAGTTTTTTTCGCAAGGAGCCGAACACGGTCACGTTCACGAGCACAATCCTGCTAAAAGTTTTCCTTGGTTGCTGTTTGTGAGTTTAAGCATTCACGCCTTATTAGAAGGCTTTCCTATTAGTGATGATAATAATTTATTAATTGGCGTGATGGTTCATAAAATACCTATTGCCTTGATATTATCACTGTTTTTTATTAAAGCTAACTATAAAAAAACTACAACGATATCATTTTTATTTTTGTTTGCATTAATGACTCCCTTGGGAAATTGGCTTTCGGAACATTTGATATTCACACAAGATCAAGAGCTGAAAATAACAGCGGTTACAATAGGAGTGTTTTTACATGTTTCTACTACTATTTTATTTGAAAGTTCAAAAAATCATAAATTTAATGTTTCAAAAATGAGTGCTGTCGTTATTGCTATTTTGATTGCTTATTTTATGTAGATTTTAATTGTGAAATAAATACAATAAATAACAAAATAAAACTTTTCTTGGTGCTTAAATAATTACAATATTTCTGAAATTAACTAATGTTTAAATTACCTACTTACACAGATTTGCAAGGGTCTAAGGGTTTTATTATCAGATAAACAGACAAAATATAATATTATTTTTTTACTAGAATTTTATTGGTTGAAGACCCTGAATCTAACTCAAATACAAGTATATACAAACCAGCCACGAGATTTGACAAATCGTAATTTGAATTATAATCAAAATTAGCAACTACTCTTCCGGTAAGGTCAATCACTCTTACATTATCATACGGAGTATTTGAGATAACCTCTACATTCCCATTTGTTGGGTTCGGAGTAATTATTAATTCTAAACGTTTATGGTCGAGTACTCCCAAACTATTTATCACAGTTACAATTGCCGTTTCACTATCTTCATTATTGCTATTGTCTGTAGCAGTCAAAGTAATAACGAAATCACCGACTGAGGTAAACGTATCCTCATCTAATATTAAACTAGTTATTAGACAATTATCGTTACTTCCATTATCCACATCTTCAGGCACAATAGTTACAGAACTATTTCCATTTAAATCTACTGTTATATTTTGAGTTAAAATAGTTGGAGCTAAGTTATCTTCAACTGTTACATTAGCTGTTGCAGAAGCTGAATTACCTGATAGATCTGTCACCATTAACGAAACTTGATTATTCCCGATATTAGCACAAAAGAAAGAATATATATCCAATTGATATGTTAATAAATTGGTTGGTGTAATATTGTCAGTTGATCCATTATCCACATCAATTGCATCTATAGTTGCTACTCCATTTTGATCCAAAGACACAGTAATGTCCTGAGTTATCACTATTGGAGGTGTAGTGTCAACATCACCATTAACCATTACTTGAATATCAACATAATTAGAATTTCCAAAATCTGATCTTCTTCGTACACGTAATGTATGTAATCCTGGTTCAGTCCATACTACAGAAGCCCTAAAATGTTCAAGGCTTGGATCTAGTATAAGACTTCCTCCTGATAAAAGTTCCCATTCTGCTTCTCCAAATGGATCTTGGGGTATAAAATATGATGTTGTAGTCCCCATATCAACTATTTCTGGTCCTACGAGGAAATCTGGAGTATGAGAACTTACAGCTTTCACTCTAGTTATAGATCGATAATCGTAAAATGTCATACTTTCATCAGGCTCTATAAAAAATGGAGGAACAGTACTATTTGTTCCATCTGCTACAAAATTTAAATGTGTGTAATTAGCCCCATTATCGTCGGTGTAAAAAACTCCTTCCTGATTAGTCATTGTTGCGAAACTCATATTATTTACACTTTTTACCCTGTGTACATAATCGGGAGCTGTGGAACTACTCAATGTCGAAGTATTTAGATTATATAAAAATACTGATCCAATAGGAAATTGAGGTATGACTATAAGTCGGTCTGGGTCGGAAAAGTCGTATGTATCACCAGTCCAACTATAATTATGACTTGATATGTCGAATAACAAAACCCAAGATTGTCCTCCGTTGGAAGTTTTATAAATTTCGGGAACTCCAGTCGATACATTTTCACCATACAAATAACCAAGTGTACTAGAAATGAATTGTGTTCTAAAATTAGTTATTCCGTTAGGAGCAGAAAGTGTTTCCCAACTTAAGCCTTGATCATTGCTGTAATAAAAATAAGAACCATAATTAAAAAAAATGTCATCCTCAGAAACCTGTTGCCAATTATAAAAATTAAGAGCAGATAAATCTGTGGTTATAGGACCATCGATAAATGTTAGCCCGCCATCATTAGATTCAGAAATAATAACACCATTACCAGAGTTTAGAGGATCGAAGTAGCGAACATGGCAGATAAAGTCATTATTCGCATAGGTTATTTTCCCACCAACATTATAGGTTCTTGTAACATTCCAACTAGCTCCATTATCATAAGAGTGAACTATATGAAAATTACTATCTCCTGCTCCTGTGTTAAGGTCAGATCGTACGTACGTATTTGGTAAAACCTTGTTTAGATATGTCATATTATTTGAATTCTTCTCCAAGTGACTACTGTTGTCTACTGGAGCCCAACTAACACCTCCATCTGTAGTTTTGAAAATAAATCTTCCTAAAGTTGAAAAATAAGAAGGTGTTCGTCCAATTACATAACCGACATTAGTATTAATAAACTCTATATCAGTAATATGCCCTTGTTGATTTATTGGAATATTTTGCTGATTAGATCCATTTACTTCGGCCATTTTTACACCAAAACCGCCACCTAGATTATCTCCATAGTAAATCTTTGTTCCTACTACTTTAAATTCTTTAGAATATTGTGTAAAGTTTAGTGGAGACCAGGTTGATCCTCCATCTGTGGTTTCATGTACTAAATCATTGCCAGTGGTATTTGCATAAGCATATCCAATGTTCTCATCAATAAATTGCATTGATCTTATTTCAAGACTAGATGGAGTAATTAAGTCTTCTTGCCAGGTAATACCTCCATCAATAGTTTTATATATTTCATTATTTGTTTTTAAGTAACCTATATTAGTAGTGATAAAATAAACTCGAAAAGAAGGGTTAAAGCCAGCAAAATTTGTAATATTAGATGGTACTTCTTCCCAGTTTTCTCCTAAATCAGTTGATTTATAAAGAATAGGCGTAAAATACCCAGAGCTACCAAAGCGATACCTCCCTACAATGTATCCTATACCATCTATAAATTGAATATTATAAAATTTCTCATTTCCTGTGAGTGAAGGTATTCGGGTCCAACTCACCCCTTTGTCTGTTGTTCTTAAAATTGTCCCTTCCATTCCTATTGCGACTCCAGTTTGGTTATCTGCAGTTACAACCTCAGAAATTGCATTTGCATAGTTTAATAAATTAATTGGTAGCCGCACCCATGAATCCCCTTGATTATGAGTAGATAACAATGTATTTACACCTACAATAGAAGCGTAATTATCATCCCAAATAGCTACATCATATAATGAACTTGTTAAAGGTTCAATAGTATTTTGACCAATGGAAAAAAAGCTAGTTAGAAATAAAATTATTGAAGTAAATCGATTGTTAACTCTCATAAGTAAAATTATAGGTTAATAAATAAGTTGTTTTTGCAAATATAAAATAATTAGAGTCTTGAAGGTTGATAATTACAAAATGAATAAAAAATGATACTATCCAAAAAAAACTGCAAAAAATTAAAGTATCCTGTTTATTAAAAAGCTTTAGTAGTTATCATTCTGGATACTCAATACGCAGATGATACATATTATTTAGCTTCTTTTTAAGGACTTTTTTAATTTTTTGAATTTCTTTAAAGGTAATATTTGCATTTATAAATTGTCCTTGATCTATCTGACTATCAATTATTTTTTCGACAAATGTATCTAATTTTGAAGAGGTAGGCTCCTTCAAACTTTTACTAGCAGCCTCTACACTATCTGCCATCATTAAAATTGCAGTTTCTTTTGAAAATGGTGTTGGTCCCGGATAACTAAAATCTGCTTTATTTGCTTCACCTACATTATCATTTTCTTTTGAATAGAAATAATACACCAAACTCGTTCCATGATGAGTTCTTATAAAATCGATGATTCTATCTGGCAATTTGTTCTTCTTCGCAATTTCTATTCCTTTAATTACATGGTCAATAATTATTTGAGCACTTTCTTTAGGATCTAATTCATCATGTGAATTAATGGACGACACTTGGTTTTCAGTGAAATAAGTTGGATTCACCATTTTACCAATGTCGTGATACAATGCTCCTACCCTTGTTAACATAGCATTTGCTCCAATTTCATTGGCAGCAGCTTCCGCTAAATTAGCAACATTTAAAGAATGATGAAACGTTCCTGGTGCCTTATTAGAAAGTTCTTTTAATAATTTTGAATTGGTATCACTCAGTTCTAATAAAGTAACATCAGACACCAAACCAAATATCTTTTCATAGATATAAATTAGAGGAAATGAAAATAAGGTTAACAAGCCACATAAAATAAAATAACCAAAATTCTCGATTTCTATTAATTCTATATTTCCTTCCTGAATAATAAAAAAAGCAAAATAACCTAAGATATACACGAAAGTAATTTGACCAACAGAAACAAATAAATTAGCTCTTTTATAAAGCTCGTTCACCGTTAAAATTGTTACCATACCCGCTATAATTTGAAGAAATAAAAACTCAAAACTATTGGGTACAATAAAACCTAAAAGTAAAATTGTTAGCACATGAACAAACAAGCCTAAACGGGCATCAAAAAAGGTTTTTAATACCAATGGTAAAGTACACAATGGAGTTATATAAACCAATTTGGCATCGTATTTAACTACCAAAGTGGTAAGAAATACCATAAAAATAATATTAAAAAATATAAAAGTAACTTTGGTATTATTATTATAAATGTCCGGTCGGTAGTTTTTCATAAACAAAAACAGCATTAAAAACACTAAAGACACTAAAAGTGAATATCCCAATAACAACCAAAAGTAATTTGATTGACTCCAAACTTGCGATTGAAACACCAATTTAAAAGAATTTAATTTTTGATATTTTTCACCTTCAACTACTTCTCCTTTGGCGATTATTCTACTTCCTTTTTCAATAATACCTCTATTGGGATTTATCGCATCAATTTCTGAATTTATGGTTGTTTTGGTTAATTCATTATTAATAACAACATTGGGAATTACTACTTTCGATATTAATTCGCTTAGTATTGATTCAGATTCTTGAACCGAATGTTTTTCAATTTCGCTTGCAATTATGTTATCTATTTGTTCTAGATACACCAATTGTTTATAGGTAGATTCTTCTATTTCGCTGCCGTTTTTTAAATAAATTAATTTATCCGAATCGTAGGGATAGCGATCCTTTACAACTCCTACTCTATAAATTTTATTTAATATGGTGGTTCCAATACGCTTTATTTTTGGTTTTACTTTTTCTGAAGAATTTTCATTAACCTCATCAAACAATTCTATAAAAAGTGATATTGTTTTTGAAGGTGTTTCTTCATCAATTTCAAAATAAGGAATTGCTTCCGAACGTATCTTATCTATCTCTAATTCGATCTCTTCTTGACTTTTTTTAATAGCAAAACTAAATGGTGCATACAAGTTTTCGTACTGCCAAGGCTTCCCTTTCTGAAAATTATATTTAAACTGCCCCCCTTTTGGTAACAAGTATATTATTAATACTGTGGCCAATACAAACAAAAATATTTTATAAATAAAAGATTGATTCCTAGAAAAAAATGAAAATATGCTATTCATACAATTTAGTTGCGAAAAGTAAAGGTATAAATATCGTTTGTTTATTTTCAATTACATAATAATCGGGAAACTTTTTTAATATTAAATGCGTAAATTTGTGCATCTTTTTATCAAAATAAAATTGAAACACACATGAGTAAAAAAGTTGTAATTGTCGCTGCAGTACGAACTCCTATTGGGAGTTTTATGGGAAGTCTATCTTCATTAACTGCCACAAAATTAGGGTCGGCTGCCATTAAAGGCGCTTTAAATAAAATTAATTTAGATCCAGCATTAGTTCAAGAAGTATATATGGGTAATGTGGTACAGGCTGGAGTTGGTCAAGCACCAGCAAGACAAGCAGCTTTAGGTGCAGGAATTTCAGATTCGGTTCCTTGTACAACAGTAAATAAAGTATGTGCTTCTGGTATGAAAGCAGTTATGTTTGCAGCGCAAGCAATTGCTTTGGGCGATGCAGATATTGTGGTTGCTGGAGGTATGGAAAGTATGAGTAACATTCCGCATTATACCTATTTACGGAAAGCTCATAAATTCGGACCACAAACAATGATCGACGGAATGCAAAAAGACGGCTTAATAGATGCCTACGATAACAATGCGATGGGAGTTTGTGCAGATTTATGTGCATCGGAATACGAATTTTCTAGAGAAGACCAAGACGCTTTTGCTGTACAATCATATAACCGTTCTGCTACTGCTTGGAAAGAAGGAAAATTTTCTGAAGAAGTAGTTTCAGTTGAAGTACCTCAACGTAGAGGCGAACCTGTAATTGTTTCGGAAGATGAAGAATATAAAAATGTAAAAATGGATAGAATTGCAAGCTTACGACCCGCTTTTTCGAAAGACGGTACAGCAACAGCAGCAAATTCATCTACAATAAATGATGGTGCGGGAGCAATGATTTTAATGAGCGAGGAGAAAGCAACCGAATTAGGTTTAACCCCTTTAGCATCCATAAAAAGTTATGCAGATGCAGCACAAGATCCCGTTTGGTTTACAACGGCTCCAGCAAAAGCATTACCAAAAGCATTGGCAAAAGCAAAAATAGACCTAAGCGATGTGGATTATTTTGAATTTAACGAAGCATTTTCTGTAGTTGGTTTGGCTAATATGAAAATTTTAGGACTTACCGATGCAAACGTAAATGTTAACGGAGGTGCTGTTTCTTTAGGTCATCCGCTAGGTTGTAGTGGCGTTCGTATTTTAATTACATTGGTAAATGTGTTAAAACAAAACGATGCGAAAATTGGCGCAGCTGCCATTTGTAATGGTGGTGGTGGTGCTTCTGCAATGGTAATTGAAAGAAACTAATTTAAATTATAAATGAATTACGGTCTTTGTAATTTGAGTATTGTTCCTTTGCGGTCTGAACCCTCAGATACTAGCGAGATGATTTCTCAGGTTTTATACGGTGATTTATTTGAACTCATTGAAACTACCAAAAAATGGAGCTTTATTAAATTAGAATTTGATGAATATGAAGGTTGGATAGACAACAAACAAATGCTTCCAATTTCTGAAACAGATTTTCATAGTTTACAAAATCTTCCTAAAAAATATGCTAACAATTTAGTAGATATAATTACAACTTCTAAAAATGAATTACTACCAATATGTATAAGTAGTAATATTGCTGTTTCCGATTATTTGAAACACAGTTTTGAAGGAGAAATTATTTCAGATAAACAAGCAAAAGGCAAACTTATAGAAACGGCTTTAACTTATTTGAATAGTCCGTATTTATGGGGCGGAAAAACTCCCTTCGGAATTGATTGCAGTGGTTTAACACAAATGGTGTATAAAATTAATGGCTACAAACTATTACGTGATGCGAGTTTACAGGCAAATCAAGGAGAGGTGTTAAGTTTTATTGAAGAAAGTGAACCTGGAGATTTAGCATTTTTTGATAATGATGAAGGAAGTATAACTCACGTAGGAATTATTATGGAAAATAATTTAATAATTCACGCTAGCGGAAAAGTTCGTATTGACCAATTAGACCATTCCGGTATTTTTAATTTAGATACTAAAAAGTACACCCATAAATTACGTGTTATAAAAAGAATTATTGAATAAAAAAAGAGGCTTAATCGCCTCTTTTTTTATGTTTTTTAAGCACTTTAAAAAGTAGCGGGATTTAAATAAAAAACAAGATTAAAACTCCTGGTAAATTTAAATTTATCAGGAGTTTTGCTTTTTGCTTGGATTTAAAGTCGAAAAAACGGACACTATTTAACGACAAGAGGTAGTTATCCCTTTAGGTTTGTTTTTTTTTTAGATTAAGCTACGTTTTGCAATGATTTTTTTTTGCATTCGCCTTCCAATTTCTAGAGCATTTGCAGTGTGTATTACAAAGAAGATCCACAATATTTCTGTGGCTTTTGTTTTGGCTTTAATTTTCTTTAAATGATAATGCTCTTTTTCTTTTCCAAAACTTCCCTCTAATCTTGTAGCTCTTTCTTTAGTTATCATTCTTGC
>JAKITD010000057.1 GCA_021648265.1 Flavobacteriaceae bacterium
TGACTAAACCCAATAGCACAAAAAAACAATGCAATTAATAATGTAAATTTTTTCATAATTTTAATAAAATTTTATAGTTAATAAGCCTTAAAAATACTAAAAAAAAACAAGAATTTAGTTTTACAGAAAAATAATTTAAAAAAAAACCTGTTAAGAATACGTTTAACAGGTTCTAGAGTATCTTAAGGCACAATGATTATTCTCCCATAAAAGTATCCATAACCTCATTACTCACACCCATATTTGAGAATCCTCCATCATTATAAAGATTTTGTAGGGTAACTCTTTTTGTTAAATCACTAAACATGGCAATGGTATAATTTGCGCAATCTATTGCAGTTGCATTTCCGAGGGGTGACATTTTTTCTGCATAAGCAATAAAACCATCAAAACCTTTTACTCCTTGACCTGCTGTAGTTGGTGTTGGAGATTGTGAGATAGTATTAACGCGTACTTTTTTATCTTTTCCGAAGAAATAGCCAAAGCTTCGAGCTATAGATTCTAAATAGGCTTTATTATCTGCCATATCGTTATAATCTGGAAACACTCTTTGTGATGCCATATAGGTTAAGGCAACTATACTTCCCCACTCATTCATTGCATCTTTTTTATACAATACTTGCATTACCTTATGAAAAGATCCTGCCGAAACATCCCAACCTTTATGGGTGAAATTGTAATTTTGATTGGTATAGTGATTCCCTTTTCTTACATTTACAGACATTCCAATAGAGTGTAATACAAAATCTAATTTACCTCCTAAAATCTCTGTTGCTTTATCTACTAAGTTTTCTAAATCTTCTAAACTGGTAGCATCTGCAGCAATAATTTCAGAATTAGTAAGTGTTGCCAATTCTTTAATTTGTCCCATTCGCATAGCAATAGGTGCATTACTTAACACAAAATTCCCTCCTTCTTCATGTACTTTTAACGCTGTTTGCCAAGCAATTGAATGCTCATCTAAAGCTCCAAAAATAATTCCTCTTTTTCCTTTTAATAAATTATATGACATGGTTAATTTTTGTTTATTTATTTTATTAGTTGGTAAATATACATTTTAATTCAATAATTCCATTGCTTGCGTAATAGCTGTTTTTGTATGGTTCTTACCACCAATCATTTCAGCTAATTCGTTAACTCGTTCTTTATTATTGAGTACCTGCAATTTTGTTATGGTGGTATTATTAATTATTTCTTTATGAATTTTTATATGATGATCCCCCTTAGCAGCAACTTGTGGTAAATGTGTTATACAAAACATCTGCATAGTCGCACTCATTTCTTTAAGTATGGAAGCCATTTTATAAGATATTTCACCAGAAACACCAGCATCTATCTCATCAAAAACCAATGTTGGTAATTTTTTATACTGTGCTAATACCGCTTTTATCGACAACATTAACCTGCTTAATTCTCCACCAGAAGCAACTTTTTTAATGGTTCCGAAAGGCATTCCTTTATTTGCAGTAAATAATAATTGCAATACATCGGTTCCGTTTTTTCTGAATTTTTCTGAAGTTGTAAAATCAAATTTAAAGTTAGCATTTGGCAACCCTAATTCCGATAAATATTTTTTTAACCTTTCTTTTAATACAGGAATAATTTTTATTCGTTTTTCACGAATTATACTTGCGACAAGTAACAGGTCTGACTCTAATTTTTCTTGTTGGTTTTTGAGTTGTTTTATTTTTTCATCAAGATTGTTTGTAATCTCAATTTTTAAAGCTAAACTGGATTGAATTTCCAATAATTCTTCAATGGTCTCAACCGAATGTTTTTGCTGTAGTTTGTATAAGCCTTGAAGTTTTTGATTTACTTCAGCCAACAATAACGGATCAACCTCAACAGTAGTTATTGTATTTTCAATTTCTTCAGAAACATCTTCTAGCTCAATAACAACACTATCTAGTCTTTTCCAAATCTCCTCATATTTAGCAGAATACTCTCGCAAACTCCCTGTGATTAACCTCGTTTCTTTAAGAGTTTCAAGGGAGCCAATTTCATCTGAAGAAAGCAGTTTAATAATTTGCGATAATGACTCTTGTATTGTTTCAGAATTATTTAATACTTGAAAGGACTCCTCTAAAGACTCTTGATTTAAAGTTTCTAAATGTTCTTCTGTTAATTCTTTGTATAAAAAAGAGTTGTAATCTAGTTCCTTTACTGCAGATTCTTTTTTATAAATTAAATCATTTATGGTTTCTGAAACTTCGTTAAAACTATTTAATTTCTTTTGGTATTTTTTAATTATTTCAGAATTTTCGACTAAAGCATCGATTATTTCTAACTGAAATGTTTCAGAAAACAATTCTAAGGTATCGTGTTGACTATGTATATCAATTAAGTAGGGAGCTAAATTTTGAAGTTGCTGAAGTGTAACTGGTGTATCGTTTACAAAAGCTCTTGATTTTCCAGAAGGCAATAACTCTCTCCTTATTATTGAATGAGCATCGTAGTCTAAATTATTTTTATCGAATATTCTTTCAGTATTAGCATCCGTAAACTTAAATTCGCCTTCAATGATACATTTTTTAGTGTCATTTCGGATACTTTTTAAATCGGCTCTTTTTCCTAACAATAAAGATAAAGCACCTAATAATATCGATTTACCAGCTCCAGTTTCACCTGTAATTATGGTTAAGCCATCGCTAAAATCTACAGAAATATCATCTATAAGAGCGTAATTTTTTATGGAAAGTTTAGTTATCACAAAGGCAATTTATTAAAATTTTACACTAGAAAACAATCGCCAAATACAATAAAATTAATATTTAATTTCAGCCCAGTTACTTCTTTTTGTAGGAGCCATTCGGTTTAAATTATTAATTAGTTCTGTAATATCTACTGCTGGACCATCGCTGAAAACACTTTGAATTTCATCGGATTTTGCATCAAAAAAAGTACGAAGAATAAATGAGTTTGGTCTTCTATCGTTAATAGTTTTCAAAATTCCGATAGATTTTACAATTCCTAGTTTTGCATCTTTTTGTTGATTGTGCATTAAATCTAGTCCGTTTCGATGATATTCATACATTGCCGTATGAAACTCTTTATAAACTTGTGAAATTAACGCATCATTAAAACGAAATCGCGATTGATTACCATCAGCAGACCTCCAGCCTTTAGAACCACTTGACGCTGCTGTATTTACAATTTGTTTTGCGATATCAAAATACTGTTCTCCTCCATTTAATTCAAAAGTATCTGCATCTAAACCAATAATAGTATAAATATGAAAAGCAATTACTGAAATTAAATTTGAACCAAATGTATTGATATTAAAATTTAAGGGTTCAAACTCGTTATAAACAAAATTAAATTGGCGGTCATTAAAATTATATATAGGACTGTTATAACTTGACTGAAAAATAGGTCTTGATGCTTGAATCTGAATAGTTGCCGAAAAAATGTTAGAGTCAAATTCTGTCACTAAAATAGACATATTGCAATCTATACGCTCTTGATTTTTATAATCTTTTTCTGTCCATTTGGTCGTATTAATAAAGTCTAACAATTGGGATTCTAGTGTTCTAAACACTTGTAAATTTGGTTGCCCTGTTTGATCTGCGTTAATAGTAACAGTACAGTTTAATTCTTGTGCATTACTAAAAATACTAATTAAAAAAATTGAAACTAAAATTAAATATCTAGTCATGTAATTGGTTTATAATATATTGTAAAATATCGTTTGCTACTGCTGTCTTAGGCTTAACCTCAAAAGCAATTACTTTATTGTCTTTTGAAATTAAAGTAACTTTATTTGTGTCTGTTTTAAAACCAGCTCCTTTATCATTAAGCGAATTTAAGACAATTAAATCTAAATTCTTTTTTTTCAGTTTTGTTTTTGCATTTTCTAGTTCGTTTTCTGTTTCTAATGCAAAACCTACCAAATATTTATCACCTTTATTTAAACCTAAAGATGCTAAAATATCTTTGGTTTTTTCAAGGGTAATTGTTAAAGTAGTTTCTTTCTTTTTTATTTTTTGTGAAGCAACTTCAGTGGGTGTGAAATCTGCTACTGCAGCGCTTAAAATAGCAATATCGCAATTTTTATATTCTTGATGAACCGCATTGTACATATCTTCGGCAGTGGTAACTTTAATTATTTTAATGGCATTATTTTTCGATTTTATATGAACTGGCCCTGAAACCAATACAACCTCAGCTCCTAGACCGAAAGCAACTTCGGCAATAGCATAGCCCATTTTTCCACTAGAGTGATTTCCTATAAAACGAACAGGGTCTATCGCTTCATAAGTTGGTCCAGCGGTAATTAATATTTTCTTTCCTTTTAACGGAAGCTTATTAAGTATGTCTTTTTCAATAAACGTAACAATTTCTTCGGGTTCTGCCATTCTACCTTGACCAATTAATCCACTTGCTAATTCACCATAAGCTGCAGGAATTTGAATGTTTTTAAAACTGTTTAATTTCTCAAAAGACTGAAGAGTTGTTGGATGTTTGTACATATCCAAATCCATCGCTGGTGCATAATAAACAGGACATTTTGCAGAAAGGTAAACTGCCAAAAGTAAATTATCGCAAGTACCATTTGCCATTTTAGACATCGTATTTGCAGTAGCTGGTGCTATTATAATTAAGTCTGCCCAAAGGGCTAACTCTACATGGTTATTCCATTGGGCATTTTTATCATCTTCATTTGTAAATGAGGAATACACTTCATTTTTAGAAAGCGTAGAAAGTGTTAAAGGAGTGACAAATTCTTTTGAAGAAGGCGTCATCACAACTTTCACATTGGCTCCTTTTTTTACAAATTGACGCACTAAATAAGTAGATTTATAAGCAGCAATTCCGGCAGTAACTCCAAGAACTATATTTTTACCACTTAAAACCGACATTTTCTAGTTTTCTAATTCTTCGTCCTGTGTATTTCTAAAATAGATTCTATCTTCTAACCATTCTTGAACCGCCATTGCATGTGGTTTCGGTAATTTCTCGTAGAATTTTGAAACTTCAATTTGCTCTTTGTTTTCGAAAATTTCTTCTAAGCTATCATTATACGTAGCAAATTCATCCAACTTTTCAAGTAATTCTTTTTTAATGTCTCCATTAATCTGAACTGCTCTTTTTGAAATAATTGAAATTGCTTCATAAATATTATTAGTAGGCGCATCTACTAAATTTTTATCTATGGTTATTGTATTAGATGGTGCTACGCTATTTTTTAAATCTCTCATAATATACTTATTAACTCGAAGTTTCTGTTTTTATTTTTAATAATCTTTTATCTATATCTATCATAATCTCATCCGCATCGGTCATTAAATCGGTATTACTGAAATACTTGACGAAATTTTCGTAATATTCTTTAGAATCGTTTAACCGCTTGTTTACTTTTGAAGGCACACTACGTAAAGCCAATCTATATGAAGCATTTAGCCTTCCATAAAAGGCATCTTTTCTATAAATAGAGCCTGGAAAATCACTAATAAAATTATCAAACGACGCTATTGCCGATTTAAAATCTGATATTTTATTATATTGTTTTGCAGTTTCAATTGCCTTTCTTTCTAACTTTTCTGTAAGAATTTTTACTTTTTCATTAGCTTCTACTCTATATTCTGAATTCGGATAAATATCAATAAAATTCTGTAATTTTTCCAATCCTGTGTAGGTGTCTTTTTGATCTAATGAGTAGATTGGTGACAATTCGTAATAGCTTATTGCCGATTTATAAGATGCTAATTCTACACTATCACTTTTGGGATATGAAATAGCAAAACGTTCAAATTGGTAGCCCGCCAAATAATAATCTTCTAAGTTAAAATAAGTGTTTGCATAGATATACATTAACTTTTCAGCTTGAGGTTTCCCTCTGTAAACTGGTACAATTTGCTCCATTAATTTTAATGCTTTCTTATATTTTTCTTGAAGATATAAATTTTCTGCATAGGTAAATTTCATCCCAGCATCAGGATTTTTCAATATCTTTTGGTATTCACCACAAGACATAAAAAACATAACAATAAACAATAGTAATAAACTGGTTCTCATGTGTTTAAACTTCATTTTTTTTAACAGTAACATATGTGTTTGCTACCTTCCTCTCCAGTAGGTGGGTTATTATTTTTTTGTTTGCAAAAATAGCAACGTGCTAGTTCATATGTTTAAAAAACATCGTGCAAAAGTAATCAATTTAACGGTATAACAAAAACTTATTATGCTGCTAAAATAGGCTTAGTATTATGGAAAAACAGTAGCTTTTTGAAAAATTTAACTTGAAACAATATTATTGAATTAAATAATTCTGAACAAATTGGTCTATTTTGGAACGTAATTCATTACTAATTCCAACCAATGGCAAACGAACGGTATCCCCACAAATTCCTAGTTTACTTAATACTGCTTTGATTCCTGCTGGGTTTCCTTCCGCAAAAATATAATCGATCACTGAAGCTAATTTATAATGAGTTTTATAGGCTTCCTCTACATTTCTATTCAACCCTAATTGTACCATTTCTGAAAACTCCTTTGGAAACCCTTCTCCTATTACTGAAATCACTCCTGCTCCACCAGCCAAAACCATCGGAAGCGTTATCATATCGTCTCCTGAAATTACTAAGAAACCTTTCGAACAACCAGCAATCAACTTCATTGCCTGAACAATATCTCCGGCTGCTTCTTTAATTGCAACGATATTTTCGAAGTCAATTGCCAAACGAATTACCGTTTCTGGCAATATATTTGAAGCGGTTCTTCCTGGAACATTATATATTATTATTGGAGTATCTGAAGCTTTTGAAATCGCAGCAAAATGTTGGTAAATTCCTTCTTGTGTAGGTTTATTATAATAGGGTGAAACCGATAAAATTGCAGTAAAATCAGATAAATCTGTTGCTTTAATTTCTTCAACTACGGCAGCGGTATTGTTTCCTCCTATTCCTAAAACCAAGGGTAATTTACCCGCATTAGCTTCAACAATTGTATTGACAACTAATTGCTTTTCTTCTTTTGAAAGTGTTGCGCTTTCGGCTGTGGTACCTAATATTACCAAATAATCAATTCCGTTATCGATGTTGAAATTCACCACATTTATCAACCCCTCTACATCTACCGAAAAATCTTCTTTAAATGGTGTGATTAACGCAACTCCTGTTCCTATTAGTTTTTTCATATTAATTCAATTATTTCAACACTTCGGCACTTCTCCCGAATTACTCGGGACGAACAGACATCATTAACTTATCTTATTCAAAACACGTAAATATTTTATTAATTCACGTTTAAAATCATTTGTTTTTAAAGGATCTACATCTATTATTAAATCTGAAACCCTACAATCTCCACCTTCAAAACCAACTTTAAATTTAGCTTTGCTCTTTGTCATCATCAAATCTAAATAGTCATTTTTTTCTTGATAAAAGCCAATCAAAATATCAAATGGTAATTCTAAAAACTCGTTTGCATTCTGATTCTGAATGATTCCTTTCCAAGAAAACTCTTTGTTATTTATTTGATTTTGTCTCAAGGAAGGTAATTTCTTTTTCACATTCATAAACGTAAAAATCTTTACATTCTTATCTTTTAATCCCATTTCTTTTGAAACTTCAAAAAGTTTTTCGAAATTTTGGAACATATCTTCATCCACCAAATAACCCATCGTTACCACCGAATCGTTTAAGTTAGAAATATCTCTGTTTTTGAGATTTAACTCAATTTTATTTTGAATTCTTTTTTTCTGAAATCTCTTTAACATTAGCTTTTAAAAATCTTTACAAAAATACATTTTTCGTTTTTATTAATTTCCAATTATGAAATCATTCCCAAAAAATCATCTTCTGTAATTATTGACACTCCTAATCCTTCGGCTTTTGTTTTCTTGCTTGGCCCCATTTTATCTCCTGCTACTACATAATTGGTCTTTTTTGAAATAGAACTAGATACTTTTCCACCGTTTTGCTCAATGAGTTGTTTTAATTCGTTTCTGGAAACTTTATGAAAGACTCCTGAAACAACAAATATATTTCCTTCCAATTTGTTGGTTTGACCAGCCAATTCTTCTTCTGAAATTTCTAATTGCAATCCAAAAGTTTTCAATTTATGAATGGTATTTCTATTTTCTTCAGAAGAAAAGAACTCAATGACACTTTTAGCAATCACATCACCAATTTCATCTACGTTAATCAACTCTTCTTCGGAAGCATTTGCCAAAGCATCTATATTTTTATAATGCTTTGCTAATTTTTTTGCTACTGTTTCCCCAACATATCTTATTCCTAAAGCAAACAACACTCTTTCAAAAGGGATCTGTTTTGAAAACTTCACTCCTGCTATTAAATTCTCGGCACTTTTTTCTGCCATTCGTTCTAACGGAAGAATTTGTTCTACCCTTAATTCATATAAATCGGCATAATTTGTAATCAACTTATTTTCTACCAAAAGTGCCACTGTTTCCGAACCCAAACCATCAATATCCATAGCCTTTCGAGAAATAAAATGTTGAATCCTTCCAATAATCTGCGGCGAACAACCATCTGCATTCGGACAAAAATGTTTGGCATCTCCTTCTTGCCGTACCAACTCTGTTTGACATTCGGGACAATGTGTGATGTATTGAGTTGGAGTAGAATCTAATGGCCTTTTCTCTAAATATACTCCTACAATCTTTGGTATAATCTCGCCTCCTTTTTCTACAAAAACGGTATCACCAACTCGAATATCCAATTTTTTAATTTGGTCGGCATTGTGTAAAGACGCACGTTTTACAATGGTTCCTGCTAACTCCACAGGCTCTAGATTTGCTACAGGCGTAATCGCCCCTGTACGTCCAACTTGATAGGTAATTTCATTTAAAACGGTTGCTTCTTGTTCGGCTTTAAATTTATAGGCAATTGCCCAACGTGGTGCTTTTGCGGTGTAACCCAATTCTTCTTGCTGAAATAGGCTATTCACCTTTACTACAACTCCATCGGTTTCATAAGGCAAATCGTGACGATGCACATCCCAATAGTTAATAAATTCAAAAACTTCTGAAATACTTTTTGCTAATTTGGCTATTTCAGGAACTTTAAAACCCCAACTTCTTGCTTTTTCTAGGCTTTCAAATTGTGTTTCAATAGGAAGTTTTTCTCCTACGATATGATACAACAAACAATCTAAAGGACGTTTAGCAACTTCACTTGAATCTTGTAATTTTAAACTTCCGGAAGCAGTATTTCTAGGATTCCGATAAGGATCTTCGCCTGCTTCAATTCGGTCTTCATTCATTTTATTAAATCCAGCAAACGGAAGTACAATTTCTCCTCGAATATCAAAACGTTGCGGATAATTTCCTTTTAATTTTAAAGGAACTGAGTTAATGGTTTTTATATTGGTCGTCACCTCATCGCCTTGCATTCCATCACCTCTGGTTACGGCTCTTAGCAACAAACCATTTTCATAAGTCAAGCTTATAGAAGCACCGTCGTATTTAAGTTCGCAGGTATATTCGATATCTCCATCCACTAGTTTTTTAATTCGTGTTTCCCAATCTTCCAGATCTTCTTTTGAATAGGAATTTGCCAAGGAATACATTCGGTAATCGTGTTTTACGGTATTAAAATTTTTGGTAATCTCACCTCCTACTCGTAAGGTAGGCGAATTGGAATCGTAAAACTCGGGATGAGCCTCTTCTAATTGCTGAAGTTCTTTTAGTTTTATATCAAAATCAAAATCTGAAATCGTAGCATTATCCAACACATAATAATTATAATTGTGTTTTCTAAGTTCTTCCCGAAGTTGATTAATTTGCTGTTCTATATTCATAAAACAAATATAATAAATGAAACCTACTAGGTTTTTATAAAGCCCATTGGTTTGTTGTAAATTTATAAACAAAAAAATGTTCATTCCTGTTTTAATAAAGTATAATGATTTTTATGAATTCAGTAAACCTCAACGATGATTAATACAGGGCAAATAATTGCTATTGATGGAAAACAGTTAGGGGTGCAAAATCCCATGGAAAGAAATCACCAATACATATGGTGAGTGCTTGGGCTTGTGAGAGTAACCTTGTTTTAGGACAAATAAAAACAGCGATAAAGTAATAGAAAAAGCAACACGTTATTACATCTCAAATTTAAAAGATAGTGCGACATTTCAAACTTCAATCCGTTCTCATTGGGCTGTTGAGAATAAATTACATTGGACATTAGATGTTTATTTTGGGGAGGATGCCTCCAGAAAAAAATAAAAATGCAGCACAAAACTATTCTGTACTCTTAAAAACAGCTCTAAACTTTTTGAAAAATGAAAAAACAGAAAAACAAGGAGTAAAAGGAAAAAGATTAAAAGCTGGATGGGACAATCAATACCTATTAAAGATCCTTAAAATAAAAGCGTGAGTTTGCCCTGTCTTGACCCCTATTAATCAATTATTTATTATGAGGAATTAATTAAAAAAGTGTGAGTTTGCCTTGCTTGATTCATAATAACGCCTTACTTAAAGCCTTCATCGTAAGATGAAGGCTTTTTTATACAATAAATTTTGATCAAGTGATGGAAGTATTTAGTATATCGAAATACTAATTAAATAACGCATCCATTAACGTTTTTATCCCTTTATAAAAAAGAAATAGTGCCCATCCACCAGCAATTATTCCTAATACAATGAATAAATAGAATGCAGAATTATCTTTATTAATGAAGGACAAGGTAATAAGATAAGGACATAAAAATAATAGTGGCAAAGTCAAAGCCATATATTTTATTCCTTTGCTGAGTAATTTTTTATCAGTGTGTTTTTGTGTCATTTTTTATAGTTTGCAATGGCTTTACGAACACTTTTAGCTTCTTTTAATAATTGATTGGCTTCTTCTTCTGAAACTAATAATTCATTCATTATCATTCGAGTTCCACGATTTACTAATTTATGATTACTAAGTTGCATATCGACCATTTTATTTCCTTTTACTTTTCCTAACTGAATCATAGCCGTAGTAGAAATCATATTCAAAACCAGCTTTTGAGCTGTTCCCGCTTTCATTCTCGAACTTCCAGTTACAAATTCTGGACCCACAACTACAACGATAGGGTATTTTGCAGTTAATGCCAACGGACTTCCTTCATTACAGGTAATACAACCTGTTGGTATATTATTTTGATTACATTTTTCTAAAGCTGAAATAACATAAGGCGTGGTTCCTGAAGCAGCAACGCCAATCACAAAATCTTTTTTAGTTATGTTGAAATCTTGAAGATCTTTCCAACCTTGAGTTGTAGAATCTTCGGCAAATTCGACTGCTTTTCTAATAGCAGTATCTCCTCCTGCAATTATACCAATAACCATTTCGTGAGGAACTCCAAAAGTTGGAGGGCATTCACTTGCGTCTAATATTCCTAATCGCCCACTGGTTCCAGCTCCCATATAAAATAATCTTCCTCCAGATTTTAGTTTTTCAACTGCTTTTTCGGTAAGATTTTCTATTTGTGGCAACGCTTTTTCAACGGCTAGAGGAACCGATTTATCTTCTGAATTGATGTTGGTGAGCAATTCAGAAATACTCCTCTTTTCCAAATGATTGTAATGCGAATCTGCTTCGGTTGTTTTGGTAAAACTCATAAAACAAATTTACAATACTTTATGGAAATATATTATTCGATCGTATAACTTTCTCTGTAAACATTAGAAACTCTAAAATATCCAAAAGGAAAATTATCGGGCTTGTCTAAATTGACAATATTTCCCCGAACAGTTGCGGGTTGTGTTTCAAAAGGACCACCACCAGAGCTATTTTGCTGAAGTAATAATGACATAAAATTATAAAATTGCTCATCTACACCGTAAAGCCTTATTTGCACATTATCTCCTGCTTCTAAGTCATCCACAGAATACAAAGCAAAAATTTGATTTCCATCAAAAAATTCATCACTAAAACTATCGACAACTAATCCTTTTCCTGAAGTTCCTTCATAAAAATAATAGTTTTCTTCATTGGGTGGATCGGTAAAAAATATTTTTAAATCTATTTCGTCACCACTAGATCCAGCATCATTTACCTGTTCAACATAATCTATAGAAGTTACTGAAATTAATTGTTGAGTCGCAGTATATAATTCATTATTATATAGTACTTCTAATGTGTAATCTATATTATAATTAAAATCGAAATTACCTATATAGTAGCCATCTTGAGCATATTCTAAGGTATGAATGATGTCATCTTCTTTAATAATAATAGTTGCATCTGAAACAATAGGCACTTCATCTTCATAAAAAGGAGCAGATAATGTTAATCTCACTTTTGTTATAGATTGACCATTCTCTAATAAATCTAAATTAGCTTCAATTACCAAACGTGGTTCACTTTCGTTTAAATCAATTTCGACCACATCTTCACAAGAAATGAAAATTCCTAAGAAAATAAATATATAAATTAATTTTTTCATCGATTAAAATTTAAAATTATAACTTACGGAAGGAACTATACCAAAAATTGATAACTGCACAGCTTCATTGGTGTTGGTTTCTCTGTTTTCTCTAAACGATATGGAAGCTGCATTTTTACGATTATAAAGATTGTAAATACTAAAAACCCATTCGCCTTTCCAACGTTTTTCTGAATTAGGTTTTGGTGTCCAAGTAGCCGAGATATCTAAATGATGATACGCTGCTAATCGACTGCTATTTCTATCTTCATAAATAGGAATTACTATGCCATTATATTCATATTGCCCACTAGGATAAGTAGTTGGTCTCCCCGTTTGAAACACAAAATTGGAGCTAAATAACCATTTTCTTGAAAGTTTATATTGTCCTGTTACTGAAAAATCGTGTGTTTTATCCCAAGGTGAATTGTACCATTTCCCATTGTTTATTCCAGATTCAATCTCAGTTCTTCCAGGAGTTCTTTGTTCGCTTTTAGATAATGTGTAAGCTACCCAACCTTTTAATTTTCCTGTGCTTTTTCTGAATAATAGTTCAAGTCCGTAAGCTCTTCCTTCGCCATTTAAAACAATTTGTTCAATGGCATTATTGGCAATTAAATCGGCACCATCTATATAGTCCAACCTATTCTGGATTTTTTTATAATAGGTTTCCACTTCTAATGAATAGTTATCAAAATTTTTAAAATATCCCAAGGCTACTTGATCTGCTAATTGGGGTTCAATATATTTTCCACTCGGAGCGTAAATGTCAAACGGAGTAGGAGAAGTGGTATTCGAAATTAAATGAATGTACTGTGCCATTCTGTTATAACTTGCTTTTACAGATGCTCTGTCGTTTAATTGATAGGAAACATTTAATCTCGGTTCTAAATTAGAAAAGAACTTGATAGTTTTCGATTTTTCATAGGAAATAGTATCGTTGGGAGTTCCTTTTTGGTAGATATCAAAAATTGGATTATAATCTATTGGATTGCCATTTTCGTATAAAAACAATTCCTCCTGTCCTAATCTGTTAAAGGTTGAAAACCGAAGTCCTGCTTGAACTCGTAGCTTTTCGGAAACCTTAATTTCGGTTTCTAAATACAAGGCATTTTCTAGTGCAAATTTCTCGGTTAATTTTAGTGCATTAACTCCAGAACCTGTACCTGTTGGCGTTAATTCGCCAGGATTAAATTTATAATAAATGGAGTTAAGACCGTAACGTAATTCAACTTTATCGGTAAGGAAATGCGAGAAATCGTATTTTAAATTGTAATTTCTGATGCCGCTATCAAAGTTAAATTCTGCTAAACTTAGATCTAATCCGTATTTATAATCGGAGAAGATAAAAGTTAAGTTTGAGAATAATTTTTCTGTAAATAAATGATTCCATCGAACGTTAAACGTTGCATTTCCGAAGGTATTTGAAAAAGTATCACTAATACTAAAAACATCCCTTCCGAAGTAACCCGATAAGAACAATTTGTTATTCTCATTTACATTATAACTTAGCTTGGTATTTAAATCGTAAAAATAAGCCACATTTTCATTGTCAAAAAGTGGCAAAAATAAATGTGCATAACTACTTCTTCCTGCAACTAAAAAGGAAGCTTTTTCCTTCACAATTGGCCCTTCCAAAAGCAACCTGCTGGTAACTAATCCAATTCCGCCGTTTGCTTTAAACTGTTTTTTATTTCCATCTTTCTGGTAAATATCCAGCACCGAAGAAATACGACCTCCAAAACGAGCAGGAATTCCTCCTTTATATAAGGTTATATTTTTTATAGCATCTGGATTAAAAACTGAAAAGAAACCAAACAAATGGGAAGAGCTGTAT
The DNA here is from genome assembly GCA_021648265.1 of Flavobacteriaceae bacterium. Taxonomy (GTDB): domain Bacteria; phylum Bacteroidota; class Bacteroidia; order Flavobacteriales; family Flavobacteriaceae; genus Marifrigoribacter. Next base: position 14,207 of record JAKITD010000057.1, read on the forward strand.
AATATTGCTTCATCTAATAGCACCAAATTTTGATCGGCTGCACCACCGCGAACATTGAAACCACTGGCTCCTTCGCCAGCATTCGTAACACCTGGGAGCAAGATTATAGCTTTTAAAACATCGGCTTCACCCAAAACAACGGGTATCTTTTTAATAGTACTCGCATTAAGGGTATTGACACTCATTTGAGGATCTCGGATATTGAGTTTTTTATTATCAGTTTTGATAATTACTTCATCCAATTCCTCTAAGTTTTCCAACAAAGAAAGATTGATTACTTTGTTTTCTGTAAGATTTACTGTAATGATTTTTGAAGCAAAACCAATACTTGAAAGCTGAATTTCATAAGCTCCTTCAGGAATGGTAATGGAATAAAATCCATATTCATTAGTGATAGCACCACTTTGAATTTCGGGAATTAGAACATTGACACCTATTAAGGTTTCGCCAGTTTCTTCTTCAGAAACGGTTCCGCTAATGGTATATTTTTGTTGTGCAAAGGAATGTAATCCTGTCAATAACAAAATTAATAATAGATGTTTCTTCAATTGATAAAGTATAGGGTTCTAAAATAGTAATTTCCGAATACCTAAGCGGAAGGGACTTCTCTTTATTTTGACAAAATAGCGTTTAACGTTTCACTTGCACGCATTTGCTTTGAAACTAATTTGTCATCGGCAAAATAATAACCGTTGATTTCAACGTGATGTCCTTGAGCTGCGTTTAACTCATCAATAATTTTAGATTCATTAGCTGCTAAATCTGCTGCAATGGATGTAAAATAATTCTTTAAATCCACATCTTTATCCTGATTAGATAAAGCTTCTGCCCAATACATTGCTAAATAAAAATGAGAACCTCGATTGTCTAATTCGTTCACTTTACGTGAAGATCCTTTTTTATTTAATAATAATTTTTCGGTTGCATCGTCTAAGGTTTCCGATAAAACGATTGCTTTTGGATTATTGAAATTAGTTCCTAAATGCTCTAATGAAACGGCTAAGGCTAAAAATTCACCTAGAGAATCCCAACGTAAATGTCCTTCTTTTACAAATTGCTGAACGTGTTTTGGAGCAGATCCTCCAGCACCGGTTTCAAACAACCCACCGCCATTCATTAAAGGTACGATGGATAGCATTTTTGCAGAAGTTCCTAATTCCAAAATAGGGAAGAGATCTGTTAAGTAATCACGCAATACATTTCCTGTGATGGAGATAGTGTCTTTTCCTGCTTTTACTCTTTTAAGGGTAAATTCGGTTGCTTCTTCTGGTGAAAGAATTCTAATGTCTAGTCCAGAAGTATCGTGATTTGGCAAATATTTATTTACTTTTTTAATCAATTCAGCATCATGTGCTCTGTTTTTATCCAACCAAAAAATGGAAAGCATTCCAGAAGCACGAGTTCTGTTAACAGCCAATTTAACCCAATCTTGGATAGGCAAATCTTTTACTTGACACATTCTCCAAATATCACCTTCTTCAACTTGATGTTCTATAATCACTTCGTTGTTAGAATTGATTACTTGCATTTTTCCATCTACAGAAATTTCAAAAGTTTTATCGTGAGATCCGTATTCTTCTGCTTTTTGAGCCATTAGCCCAATATTAGGAACGGTACCCATAGTCGTAGGGTCGAAAGCTCCATTAATTTTACAGAAATCGATAGTTGCTGAGTAAATTCCTGCATAACTACTATCTGGAATTACGGCTTTAGTATCTTTTAATTCTCCATTAGCATCCCACATTTTTCCAGAAGTACGAATCATTGCAGGCATAGAAGCGTCAATAATCACATCACTTGGTACGTGAAGATTGGTAATTCCTTTGTCTGAATTTACCATTGCAACTTCAGGTCCGTTTTCGAAAACTGATTTTATTTCAGCTAGAATTTCCTCTTTTTTATCGAAAGGTAATTTTTCTAAATCATTGATTAAATCCCCAAATCCGTTATTTACATCTACACCAATTTCATCGAACAATTCGCCGTATTTTTCAAATAAACTTTTAAAGAAAACACGAACTGCATGACCAAATATAATTGGATCACTAATTTTCATCATCGTAGCTTTCATATGTAATGAAAAAAGCACATCTTTTTCTTTTGCGTCTTTTACTTGCGTTTCTAAAAAGGAAAGCAATGCTTTTTTGCTTAAAAAAGTAGCATCTATTATTTCACCTTCTAATAAAGGAAGCGATTCTTTTAAAACTGTTTTGGAACCATTATTATCTGTAAAAACGATGGAAACCGTATCTACTTTTTGAAGCGTTAACGATTTTTCGTTATGCATAAAGTCTCCAGATGACATCGTAGCTACATGAGTTTTAGAATCGCTAGACCAAGCACCCATTGAGTGTGGATTATTTTTGGCGTAATTTTTTACCGCTTTTGGAGCTCTACGATCACTATTTCCTTCACGAAGTACTGGATTTACTGCAGAACCTTTTACTTTGTTGTATTGTTTTTGAATTTCTTTTTCCTCATCGTTTTTAGGTTCATCTGGGTAATTAGGAATGGCATATCCTTTTGCTTGAAGCTCTTCGATAGCAGCCATTAATTGAGGTACGGAAGCACTAATATTAGGTAATTTAATAATATTTGCTTCTGGTGTTTTAACCAATTCTCCTAAGATTGCTAAGTCATCTATTACTTTTTGATCTTCGTTTAGATAATCTGGAAATAATGATAAAATTCTACTGGCTAAAGAAATGTCGCTCGTTTCGATATTTATATTTGAAGTAGCAGTAAACGCCTTTACGATTGGTAAAAATGAATGGGTTGCTAAAGCAGGTGCTTCATCAGTTTTTGTATAAATTATAGTGGCAGTTTTTGTCATAATTGTAGAAATTTAATGCTTAAAACGAAATAAAAAAGCTTCGTTTTTTCGTGTTGCAAACATACAAAATAAGGAGGGCTTTTAAAAGAAGAAAAGTGCTATAAATACACTCGTATCGTAATTCGTAATAAAAGGTAGTAATTTAATTAATCTGTTAATTTTATGCTGAAATATTGGTTAAATAACAAAGTCCTACTAGGTTTTAAAAACCTAGTAGGACTCAAATCTAAATTTTATAAAAACAAGAAAAGCCATATCATTGTATTGCTACCTTGATATGGCTTCTTGTGAAACACATCGTTACCGACTAACCTTTACAGTTTAAAGCAAGTTTATTAAACCCTTGCAGTCGTGATTTGTTTCAACGAGTCTTCGTTATCGGTTAACTCTCGTAGCTAGGCTAGAAAGAATCGCAAAACTGGACTCCTTTTTTAATCTCAACATTTACTTTCTTATAAAGAATGTCTGTGTTTTAAGCTTATAAAACTTCTCGTGTTCCATACTTGTGGTTACCTGTCTCTTATGTCGATTAGCCGAAACTAATTTTTGTAAGATTTTGCTTCAGGCAAGCCTTTAGCAAATTGTCAGACCATATAGCACTTCGTTTCTGGATCTTGGTTGCTTCTGAAATGTATCAGAAATCGAGACCAATCTTAAATTGCAATTAAGACCGAAATTCATCACTCGAACTTTCTAGATTTTTTCTTTCAGGATTTCTCCTTCGAGTTTTTTCTTTCGCTTTCGAGGCCAATTTATTGTTTTGATTGCTCAATAATAAATCAGAATGTCACTTCAATTAAACTCCGAGCTCAAAACATCTTGCGATGAACTGGTTCTGAATTTTATTGGATTAAAAAA
>JAKITD010000058.1 GCA_021648265.1 Flavobacteriaceae bacterium
GGTTCTGAATTATGCTTCGCTCCTATTTCTTCTAATGAATTTATCCAAAAAACACAAGAAAATTCTCTCGAAGGAACTATTTACAAAACAATTTTTGACAAATTATCAAAAACTGAAAATCAACAAGAAATACAGGAACAATTTCCAAAAAAATCAATTCATAGACGCAATACTGGCTATGCAATTGACACACTTTTATCTTCCGATTTATTTGGCGGAAATGAATCAACCATAAACCTATCAAAACTTCTCTGTGGAAGCGAAGGAACACTTGCTTTTACTACCGAAATCACATTACAACTAGACGATTTACCTCCAAAAGAAAGTGTACTTATTGCAGTGCATTTTAAGTCCATTCAACAAAGTATGGAAGCCGTTGTTTTGGCAATGAAACACAATCTTTTTATGTGCGAATTGATGGACGACACCATTCTAAATTGCACTAAAAACAATAGAGAACAAAACAAAAATAGGTTTTTTATTGAAGGCAATCCAAAAGCAATTTTGATGCTCGAAATTTGCACCGATTCCAAAGAAAAATCCAACCAACTTGCCGATATTTTAATTGCCGATTTACAAGAACACAATTTCGGATATGCGTTTCCAAAAATCACAGGAAATGATATTGAAAAAGTAGTTACACTTCGCAAAGCAGGATTAGGATTGCTCGGCAATATTATTGGCGATAAAAAAACCATTGCCTGTATAGAAGACACCGCTGTTCAACTCGTTGATTTGCCAAATTATATTGAAGATTTTACTAAAATGATGGACAATTTTGGGCAAGAAGCAGTTTATTATGCACATGCAGGCGCAGGAGAAATTCATTTGCGACCGATATTGAATCTAAAAAAGAAAGAAGATGTAAAACTATTTCGAGAAATTACCACCGAAACTGCAAAATTGGTTAAAAAATACGGAGGTTCTTTTAGTGGCGAACACGGAGACGGAATTGTGCGTGCAGAATTTATTCCATTGATGATTGGACATAAAAATTATCAAATACTAAAGGATATTAAAAAGGCTTTTGATAAAAGTAATATTTTCAACAAAGGGAAAATTATCAATCCTTTTTTAATGGATGGATCCTTACGCTACGAAGTGGATAGAATTGAGCCAAAAATTGATACTCTTTTTGATTTTAGCGATTCTAAAGGAATCTTAAGAACTGTAGAAAAATGCAATGGTTCTGGCGATTGTAGAAAACCTGTAAACGCTGGTGGAACTATGTGTCCGAGTTATAGAACTACCAAAAATGAGAAAGATACAACACGTGCAAGAGCCAATGTATTACGAGAATTTCTAAGTAATTCTAACAAGCCAAATAAGTTCGATAACAAAGAATTAAAAGAAGTTTTTGAATTGTGTTTAAGTTGCAAAGCTTGCGCAACGGAATGCCCAAGTTCTGTGGATGTTGCAATTTTAAAAGCTGAATTTTTATATCAATATCAAAAGGACAACAAACCCAATTTACGTGATAAAATCATTGGTTTTAGTGCGAAATACAATGAATTAGGAAGTAAGTTTCCGAGAACTACAAATTTTCTTTTAAGCAGAAATTTAACAAAGAAATTTTTAGGGTTTTCTGCGGAAAGAAACCTTCCTAAATTGGAAAAAATAACGCTTCGAAAATGGTATCAAAAAAATTATAAAAAGACAAAATCTAACAAAAAAGTGTATCTTTTTTGTGATGAATTTACAAACTATCACGATGTTCAAGTTGGAATAGACACCATTCTTTTGTTGTCAAAACTGGGTTACGAAGTATTGATAGTAGCACACGAAGAAAGTGGACGAAGTCTTGTTTCTAAAGGGTTTTTAGATGAATTTAAAAGTATAGCCAATAAAAATATTGCTATTTTTAAAGATTTAATTTCCGAAGAAATACCACTTATTGGGATTGAACCAACAGGTATTTTAACATTTAGAGATGAATATTGACGTATTGCTAATGACAAAAAGGCCGCAAAAAAACTAGCAAAACATTGCTTAACTATTGAGGAGTTTATGCAACAAGAAATCGCAAAAAAGAATATTCTAACAACTCATTTTACTTCAGAAAAAAAGGATATAAAAATTCACGGTCATTGTCATCAAAAAGCATTGATTGGAATGAATCCTGCGTTTGCAATGCTTACTATTCCTAAAAACTACACAGTAACTGTCATTAATTCAGGTTGTTGCGGAATGGCGGGTTCTTTTGGTTTTGAAAAGGAACATTACAAAATTAGTATGCAAATTGGCGAAGACACCTTGTTTCCGAAAATTAGAAATACGGAGAAAAACACCATTATTGTGGCTTCAGGAACAAGTTGCCGTCATCAGATAATTGATGGCACAAAGCGAACTTCTTATCATCCTTCTACGGTTTTATTGAAAGCATTGAGGTAATTTTTTTTACTGTACAGTGGAAAATTTAATTGATAAATGGGTTTTGTTGCTTACAGAACATTATTTATTTGTATTGGATAATTTTTTTATCGTTAGGCTATGCTTAGTTGCGACAATTTAGCACTTAACTTTATAAGTACAAAACCAACTTGGAAAAATCTCCGATTTTTCCAAAGTAGAACAGAACTAAGCAATTAAGTATAGCCGTTGTTGTGGTGTCGTTATTATTTTAAGCAGACATTGGATTCACTTGAATTTGCCCTCCGATTGCTTTTAATACTTTCATAATTGTAGCAAATTGAGGTTTTGCTCCATCTGATAATGCTTTGTACAAACTTGGTCTGCTTAAACCAGTTTCTTCCGCAATTTTTGTCATTCCGATTGCTTTCGCAATATGTCCGATTGCATTAATCACATCCGCATTATTTCCTTCTTCCAAAACATTATTGAGATATTCCGCAATCATCTCTTTGCTATCCAAATAATCTGCTATTTCAAATCTTGAAGTTCCCATTTTTCTATTTATTTAATTTTTTCCAAATTTCTTTCGCTTTTGCAATGTCTTTTTGTTGAGTAGATTTATCTCCACCTATGAGTAAAACAATTACTTTTCCGTCTTTTTCTTTGAAGTAAATTCTGTAGCCTTTCGCAAAATTTATTCGCATTTCCCGAATTCCATTGCCAACTGTTTTACAATCGCCAAAATGTTCGTCAGTTTCTAATTTTTGAATTCTGAATAAAATTTTCGCCTTTGCTTTAAAGTCTTTTAGCTTTCTCAGCCATTTGTCAAATTCACTTGTTTTCTCAATAAAGAACATAAATACTGTATCTACTTGGATACAAAGTTACGTTTTATTTTTGGATTATTATAATTCAGATTGGATTTTCAGCAGTCGAGTGAGTTAATGCACCACAACATTAATGTATCATCAAGAGATTCCTGCCTACGCAGGAATAACACTAATCAATATAGCCCATCTTACTCATCCAATCGTCATTAAACATTTTACCTACATAACGACTTCCGTGATCGTGGAATAATACTACGACTACATCGTCTTTTGTGAAATGTTCTTTTAATTGCAAAACTCCTTTAATGGCTGAACCTGCAGAATTTCCTAAAAACATTCCTTCTTCTTTAGCAAGTCTTTGTGTGTAAACTGCTCCGTCTTTGTCGGTTACTTTGGTGAATCCGTCAATGATATCAAAATTTACATTTTTAGGAAGAATATCTTCTCCAATTCCTTCGGTTACATAAGGGTAGATTTCTTTTTTATCAAAAATTCCTGTTTCGTGGTATTTTTTAAAAACACTTCCGTAGGTATCTATTCCCCAAATTTTAATGTTGGGGTTCTGTTCTTTTAAATATTTCCCTACTCCAGAAATAGTTCCTCCAGTTCCAACTCCAACAACAAAATGCGTAATTTTTCCATCGGTTTGTTCCCAAATTTCTGGACCTGTACTTTGGTAATGCGCTTTTGCGTTACTTGGGTTGTCATACTGATTTACATACCAACTATTCGGCGTTTCTTCCGCCAAACGTTTTGAAACCGAATAATATGAACGTGGATCCTCAGGTTCAACAGCCGTTGGACAAACAATCACCTCTGCTCCTACTGCTCTTAAAATATCACACTTTTCTTTGGATTGTTTATCGGCTAATACAAAAATACATTTGTAGCCTTTTACAATGGCGGCAAGGGCCAATCCCATTCCTGTGTTTCCTGAAGTTCCTTCAATAATAGTTCCTCCTGGTTTTAATACCCCTTGTTCTTCTGCATCTTCAATCATCGTCAATGCCATACGGTCTTTTACCGAGTTTCCAGGATTAAAGGTTTCGTATTTTGCCAATACCAAACACGGCAATTCTGCGGTAAGTTTATTTAATTTTACTAAAGGAGTGTTTCCAATAGTTTCAAGAATGTTTTCTGCGTATTTCATTTGTGAATTTTAAAGATTGCAAATGTAATGAATTGAAATTCCAAAAAAAAAAAAACAAATTCCAAAATAAAAAGGATAGGTTAGACAATAGATTTAACTAATAGTTACTCAAACCGAATAGCCTTCACCGGAGAAATCTTTGAAATTAAAAAAGAAGGGATTAATAACATTACCAAACAAAGTACAAAAGTGCCAATATTTAGTAGGAAAATGTATTCAAATCCTAAATAAACAGGGGCTTCGGTTACATAATAAATATTGGGATCTAAGGTGATTAATTTAAACTGTTTTTGAAGTAAGAGCATTCCAATTCCAATTAAATTTCCCCAAAACAATCCTTTTCCGATTAGGTAAATAGCGTTGTATAAAAATATTTTCCGGATGCTTTTATCATCGCTTCCAAGGGCTTTTAAAACCCCAATCATTTGGGTACGTTCTAATATTAAAACCAATAAAGCGGTAATCATATTGATTCCTGCAACCAATATCATAATTCCAATAATTAAGGCAACATTAAAATCGAAAAGTTCTATCCATCTAAAAATAGAATAGTACTTATCTTTTACGGTCTGGCTGTCTAAAAAACTACCCGTTTCTTTATATACTTTGTTTCCAATTTCATCTATTTTTTTAAAATCGTTTATAAAAATCTCAAACGATCCAATTTCGTCTTCTGTCCATTTATTAAGTTTTTGAATATGCCGAATATCTGCAATTACAAATTTATCGTCAAATTCCTGAAAGCCACTATTATAAATTCCTGAAATTACAAAACCTCTACTTCTAGGAGGTTTCGAGCTATCTTTCCGAAGAAAATAGGTAGTTACTTTATCGCCTAACTTTAAATGTAACCGTTTGGCTAGGTATTCAGAAATTAAAATATCTTCATTTAAATTAGACCTATAATTAGGCAATGTTCCATCCACTAAAACATCTTGAAAGAAACTCCAATCGTAATCGCTTCCCACTCCTTTAATTACAACTCCTTCAAAATCGGTAGCCGTTCTAATAATTCCACCTTTTGAAGCAGTTGCCTGAATATGTTTAATCCCTTCCACCGAAGAAAACTCGGGGTAAAAATCTTGATTTTTTGAAATAGGATTTTGCGAATCGGAAGAAAAGTTAGTGTCGAAATTAGAAATAATAATATCACCATTAAATGCCGAAACTTTTTCGTGAATCTTTTTCTGAAGTCCAACACTTGAAGCAATGGAAATCAGCATAGTTACAAAACCGATAATAATTGATACAATCGCAATTTTTATTATTGGTGCCGAAACACTATTTTTATACTCCTTTGCAGAAATAATTCGCTTGGCGATGAAATACTCGAAATTCACGTAAATACTTATGACTTTAACTGTTTTCAAAAATACACAATTCTTATGGCTAGCCTTCACAATATTAACTTGTTTTTCTTGTGGGAGTCAAACAAAAAAAAATTCTGATGGGATTTCAGAGAAATTAGAAATTGGAAAAGAGAGAGGAGAGAAGATAAAAGAGAAAAGAGAAAAGAGGGAAGATGGAAAAATTAAGATTGTTTTGGGCGCAGATCGAATTGAAGAATACCTTCCTTTATTTGAAAATAAAAAAGTAGGAATTGTGGCTAATCAGACTTCCATAGTAAGTTTGCACGATATTGCACATTACGAAAACGGATTTGAAGAAACCATCGATTTACAACTTCATTTGGTAGATTATTTAAAAAATCAGAAAGTAAATATTCTAAAAGTATTTTCTCCCGAGCACGGTTTTAGAGGAAAAGCAGATGCTGGAGAAGTAGTAAAAGACGGCATCGATACCAAAACAGGTTTCCCAATCGTTTCCCTTTACGGGAAAAACAAAAAACCAAGTAAAGAGCAATTAAAAGGAATTGATATCATGGTGTTTGATATTCAAGATGTAGGTGCCCGATTTTACACTTACATTTCGACGCTTCATTATATGATGGAAGCTTGTGCGGAGAACAATATTCCGTTATTAATTTTAGACCGTCCCAATCCAAATGGTCATTATATAGACGGTCCTATTTTAGAAGTTCAACATAAAAGTTTTGTAGGAATGCACCCTGTTCCTGTGGTTCACGGAATGACTATTGGTGAATATGCACAAATGATTAACGGTCAGAAATGGCTAAAAAACGGAATGAATTGCGACTTAACCGTTATAAAAATGAAGAATTACACACATCAAACTCCCTATTCATTACCTATTAAACCCTCGCCAAATTTACCAAATGATGTAGCGATTAACCTCTATCCTAGTTTGTGCTTTTTTGAAGGAACTCCCCTTAGTGCTGGTCGTGGAACCGAAATGCAATTTCAAATTTTTGGTGCACCCAATTTACCTTCGGAAAGGTATTCGTTTACTTTTACACCACAATCCAATGAAGGAGCAAAATATCCTAAGTTTAAAAATGAATTATGCTACGGAAAGGATTTAAGAAACACCAAAGAGCTTGACAAATTAAACTTAGAATGGTTAATTGAAGCCTATGTTTCTACTGGGAAAAAGGAAGATTTTTTCACTCCTTTTTTCACCAAATTAGCTGGAACTACAAAATTACAAAAGCAAATAGAGCAAGGCTATACCTATCGTGAAATTAGAAAAACTTGGTTGAAGGATTTGAAGGAGTATGATCGGATGCGACAGAAGTATTTGTTGTATGAATAAAAGATGCTTTCTGGCAAATTAACCTTGTTGAGACAGATCCATTTATTCTTACCCTGTCAACATAGAATAATTCATAAAAATGAAATACAACCCAAAAATACATAAACGCAGATCCATCCGATTAAAAGGATACAATTATTCACAGGAAGGATTGTATTTTATTACCATTTGTTGTCAAAATAGAAAACATTTTTATGGAAATATTGAAAATGGTATAATGATATTGAATGATGCTGGAAAAATGATTAAAAAATAGTATTACGAATTGGAAAACAAATTTCCAGACATTAAATGCCATGAAATGATGGTAATGCCAAATCATTTTCATTGCATTATTGAAAACGTTGGTACCGTAGGGACAGACCCACGTGTCTGCCCTGACCCACATATCTGCCCTGACCCACATATCTGCCCAATTATAAACCCAACAATTGTTGTACGTACGACAATTGTTGGCGAACACACGCCTATAACGGGCAAACACGTAGGTTCGCCCCTACATCGGGTGATGCAATGGTTTAAAACAATGTCCACAAACGAATATATTCGTGGTGTAAAAACGAAAAACTGGAAACGTTTTGATGGTAAATTATGGCAACGTAATTATTGGGAACACATTATACGAAATGAAAAATCATATCATAAAATTTCTAATTACATAAAAAACAATCCTATGAAATGGGAGAAAGACTCGTTATTTTCGAAAAACAAATCCTCCATCATAAAACCCAATTAATCAAATTACCAATCTACTGCATGCAGCTAACTGAAAACTAATATCAACCACCACCTCTACGAAATTTCTCTCTTGGCTTCCCTCCTTTTTCGGAATATTGAATGAGCAACGCCTTTTTTAAAACCTAAACATAAAAACAAATTAGAAATTTAACCAATTTTATAAAAGTAGGTTGGGACTAGTAATTGTTTTTATTTTTTTGAGGCTTTTATTATTTTACTATTCAAATCTTTAATATGTTTAGATTTAAGACTATAAGAAAATCCTGTTATATAGTTCCTGTAAATAATTTCTCCTGTCTTAGAATTTACCACTTGTAAAAATCGTTCTGCATTCATTCTAACATATCTTAAATAATAAAACTCTTCATTATTCATTATCTTGTCGCTTAAATCATCATCAGATATTATTTCGTATTTATAATCATATTTTCCAAAAACCTTTTGGACTCCTTCCTCATTTTCTCCACTATCTTGTCCTGTCCAACCATTATATTTTATAACCATATAAGAGGGGATATAAAGCTTGTTTTTTTTTAGTTTTTTTATTTCAGGCAAATAATCATCTTTATACATCCAGTAAATCTCCTCATTTTTGATAAGGTTGTTTACTTTTTGAAAATAATTCTTTAATAAACCCGGCTTGTAATTAAAAAAAACATCCTCCATAAATAAAGAGTAAACTATTTTATCCATATCCAAAGAGCGAGAAGTAGTTATAAAATCATCTTTAGGGTAAATATAAAATCGTGCAATATTCAATGAATAATCACTTATTATTTCCGATTTCTTTTTCGCTCTTTTTTTGGGAGATAGCTTATTAAGTTTTTCATATATTTTGTCGCTATCATAAATTATAAAATCAATGTAGGTAAATAAAGAAGTACTTGTCCCTCCATTTTTCATTTGCTTAACTCTTTTGAAACCTCCTAATTGAGCAATTGAATATTTATCACTTAAATAATCTTCAATATCAAAGTTTTCTACATCAACAATCTTATAGGGAGTTACGTTCCAAGAGTCCTTTAATATTTTTTCATATTCAGCTTTATCATATACTTTTGATAATAAAAAAATTGTTTCTGTTTTTTTAAATCTTTTTAGTACTCCTTTTTTAAATTTGCCAGGCTTTCCTATATGTTTTGGCCCAACAGAAACTTGAGAAAAAGCCTGAGAGGTTATGATAAATAGTATAATGATAAATTTTAATTTCATTTTTATTATGTTTTAAACAGCTAGACGGATATATAGCAACTATTATTAATCTTTTATTTTAATTAGAAAAACCTAAATCAACCACCACCTCTCCGAAACCTCTCTCTAGGCTTCCCTCCTTTTTCTGAATATTGAATGGGTAATGCATTTTTTAAGGCTTCCATAATATTATAGGTTGCTGGACAAATCGCTGTATTTTCTAAAGTGATAGCTTCAATTTTATGAAACCTTCTTCGGTTGGTATGTGGATATTCTTTACAAGCTTTAGGTCGGATATCATAAATACTGCATTCATTATCAAATCCTAAAAACACACAAGGAATCATTTTAAAAGAAAATTCGTTATCCTCTCCAACTTCTAAATATTCCTCAATAAATTTTTGCTCTTTTAGTTTTAAATGCTTGGCAATCCGGGCAACATCTTGATCGTTTAACCAAGGAGCAGTGGTTTTACAGCAATTTGCACAAGACAAGCAATCGGTTTTTGCAAACTCTTTGTCGTGCAACTCTACCATCAAAGTATCCAAATGTCTTGGTGGTTTTTTTCGGAGCTTTTTAAATAATTTCTTATTCTCGTTCTCCTTATCTTTGGCCTTCTTTGGAAGCTGTTTTAGAATGTTTTCCATATAGAAGCAAAAGTAGTTTAAAAAGTTGGAAGACGGAAGACGGAAGAAAAATAGCAAGGAAATATATTCAGAAATGACAGACATTTTAGGAAAAGCATTATTAGATTTTCAAAACGGAAACTACACCGAAGATATTCGTACCGAAACCAATATTAGTGAAGAAGATGTTTTACCAATTCCCTATTTATTTCGTGATTTTTCTGAAATGCCTCAGCTGGAACAAAAAGCACTAAAACTTTCAAAAGGAAAGGTTTTGGATGTAGGTTGTGGAGCTGGTAGCCATTCCTTGTATCTTCAAAAAAAAGGGTTTAACGTTACTGCTATTGACACTTCAAAAGGAGCTATTGAAGTTTGTAAATTACGGGGTATTAATGATGCTTGTTGTATTGATTTGCTTCAGTTTAAAGATGAAAAATTCGATACAATATTATTGTTAATGAACGGTACGGGGATTTTTCAGAAATTAGAATTTATCGACCAATACCTTCAGCATTTAAAAACACTTTTAAATCCAAATGGTCAACTATTAATAGATTCCAGCGACTTGCGATATATGTACGATGAAGGGGATGACGATGGGAGTATTATGGTTCCTTTAGATAGGTATTATGGCGAATTAGAATTTATAATGCACTATAAAAATTGGTCAAGTGGGACTTTTGATTGGTTATATTTAGACGAAAATGCTTTTAATAATGCTTGTTTAAAAAACGGTCTCTCTTTCAGCATTATTTCAAAAGGTGAAAATTTTGATTATTTGGCAAAACTTACTCTGCTTTAGAGTATCCTTTTTTAATAATTTCACCCATTTTTTGAGAAAATATCTCGCGTTTCCAAGAACTGTAAATAACGGCAATATCTTTCTCTAAAGCTTTTTCTTTTAAATCCATTTTTTTAGCAACCGCGGTTTTATTAAAGTCATCTATAACCTTATCATCTTCTTCTGTCAAACTCGATTTATCATTTATAAGTTTTTGAGCAGCTTCTGTTTTATAAAACACTATCATTTTTTTTACATCATCATGTGAAAACTGATTTCTGTATGCAAATGCAAGATCGTTTACTAACTTATCTAAATTTTGCTTTTTATTTTTATTTTTGAATTTTCCCCATTCTTTCGTTGGAATTTCTTTTTTAACTATTTGGTTTTTTAATTTTTCAGTAATTTCGTCTTGAGAATTGTCATATAGTTGACGTGTTCCATTAATATTAATAAATGTTACTATATCTTTTTGAAAAACATCAACTTGAGCGTTGGCAGATAAAAAAAAGGAAATTAGTACCGTAAAAAAAATACTTCTCATAATATTATGTTTAATTATTAAGTTATGTTTGTATAAAAATTTTTCAAAAATATGAAGATTATAAAATTAAACTATTTATTTATACTTTTTTCTTTACTAATTTTATTTTCCTGTGCAAGTGATGACGATAGTGTTTCGGACATTGAAGATAATATAAGACAAGAAAACTTAAAAGCACTGGGACTTTCTGCATCAGATTTACTTTCTGAGGCTACTTATAAAAGCCTAACTGTTGAATTTATGTATTCATCGGGATATCGACCTACACAACAAACATTGGATGATTTTAGAATATTTTTAGAAGAAAGAATCAATAAACCGAATGGAATTATATTTATTGAAACCATGATAGATAGACCAACTGGAGGCTCTTATACAATTTCTAAAATTAAAGAAATTGAAGCAGAAAAAAGAACACAATATACCGAAGGAAACGATATTGCTGTTTTTATTTACTTTACGCATTCAAAAGCAAGCACCGATACCCAGTCTAGTGTAACTTTAGGAAGTGCCTATTTTAACACATCGATTGTGATTTACCAACAGACTTTAAATGATATAAGTAGTTCACAAAATTCAGATTTGTATATTCTTGAAGAAACCACATTACAACATGAGTTTGGACATTTATTTGGTTTGGTTAATATTCAAAAAGACGATATTCATTCCAATCACGAAGACAATGCCAATTTAAAACATTGCATTGTTCAGGATTGTTTATTGTATTATAAGAGCAATACCCGAAGTTATTTCAGAAACAAAGCGAGTGTTCCAGTATTAGATCCTCTCTGTATTGAAGATTTACAAGCAAAAGGCGGAAAATAAGCATAAAAAAAAGAGGTCACTCTCGATAACCTCTTTTCTAAAAACTGAGTTTTTTAACTTTAAAACAATTATTTATAAACAGTTTTTATGGTAGCTTTTACTGTTTTTGCAACATTTGTAGATGGCTTCCCTTTTTTGAAAGCAATTTCGTAATCTGCAAGTGTAATATCCATTATTACATCTACGGTAACTTCACCACCTGCGACAGTGATTGTTGCATCTTGTGTTAGTGATTTTGTCGCGCCGCGAATTGTTAAATCGCCCGTTACATTAGCTGTATAAGCTCCGTCTGTAGCAAAATCAACATCGCTTAAGTTGTTAATCATTCCTTTAAATTTTGCCTTCGGAAATTGTTTAGTATCCAAAAACTTATTGCTGTTAAAATGTTTTTGCATCATCGATTTTTCAAACTCAAAACTCTGCATTGGCACAGAATAAATCAATGCTTCAGATATTTCTGAAATAACACCCGATACTTCAATTATTTTTGAATCGCCTTCTTCTTGTAAATATTTATCATTTGCTGCATAAGCATCTTTTAAATATTCATCTACAATTTGTTTTGCTTCTAATTGAAAATCTGTTTTGGTAGCTTGAACATCTCTATGAGGTTGAAAGAACATATAAAGAAATATTCCACCGCCAATTACAATTCCTAAAGCGATGATGATCAAGCCTCTTTTTACTATTTATTTATTCGTTTAATTATTATTTTTTGGAATTAAATTTTATTTAAAAATCAATTCAATTAATTATTTATTGCATCGGAATAGTCGAAGCTAAAATAGAGTCCTAACTTTTAAATTGAAAAAAAAAAAATAATTTGTACTGAAAATTACAGATAACTAATTAAACGAATAGCCTCTTTTTTGCTTAGCTTTTCAAGTGCTGTATTTGTAACAAAATCCAACACCCAATCTGGGTTGTATTTACCATATTGACGAAGACTCCAACCTATGGCTTTGTTAATAAAAAATCTTTTGAACCCAATAAAGTATTTATTGAAAATACCAATAACTCGGTATCCACTTTCTCTTTATATTTAAGTTGAAAATGTAATGCTGAACGTTGCAACCACATATTATTTGAAGCAATCCATTTTTGGACATACTTCGTTTTTTGTTCAGGAAATTTAATAAAATAAGTGCCTAAAATAGTACTCACGATATAATCTATCGTATCCCACCACGATTTATGGTTAATAATAAACTCAAACAAATCGATGTCGTTTTTCTCAAATTGCTTGCTGTATTTTTGAAGCAATTCCTGTGTAAAATATTGAAATTCTCGTTCGGGTTGATTCCAAAAATAAGTTATTATTTCTTTTACATCCTCTTTTGGCGGTAGATTCGGCTTTAATAAAAGTACTTTCTGAAGTTCTTTTCGAACGGGTGAAGTAAGACCCGACAAACGCAAATTTATCTTTCATATAGGCTTTTTGTCCTATAGATTTCTGTAGGTTTTTATGCGAATAGAATTCAGTTTCAACAGATTTAATAAAAGAATTTCATTGTAAAAAGCTAAAAAATGTTTATTTCAGTAAAAAAACGATTAACAAAAGATTATTTTATCTTTTTATTTGCTAGTTTCTTTAACAATTAGTAACTTGTATGAGTTTCACAATTTACTATAATATTATGAAAAACTCAAAACACTCCCTAAGTAAAAAACTATTAAAATTATCATTAGTTTTAGTAGTTTCAATTCTATTATTTTCTTGTGAGAATACTACTTCAAAAGAAAAAAAAGAGAACGTACCAAAAGAAGAAGTCGTCAAAGTCACAGAAACTTTATGGAGGCTTAAAACTATTTTACCAGACGGTAATAATTTAGAAATTAAAGCCATTGATACAGATGGAAAAATGTATGATGTAAATGCCATTCAAAACTCAGACCAAGATAGCTTTCTAGATATTGAAGCTTTTGTAAATAACAAAAGAATTCCAATTAAAATGTTATTAAACGATGATAAATATGCCCCCGTTAAAGCAATTGATAAAGGCGGAATATCCTACGATATAAAAGCTATAACTCCCGATGGAGAAAAACTTGATGTTAAAGGTGTTAAGCGTTTCGGGAATATTGTAAGCATAAAAGCCATTACTAAAGAAGGAACTTTTTATGGTGTAAAAGCAATTTCACCTTCAGGAAAACTGAACGATGTAAAAGGTGTTAAAATAAACATTAAGGATAAAGAAATGACACTTAATGGGTTTGGTGTATTTGCACACGTCAAAGCTATACACCAATCAGACAATGACTACGAAGGAATATTAAACCCTAAGGAAAAGCTTAAAAAGACTGCAAAAGGAAAAAAGAAAAGTAAGAAAAAAGATGATTTTAAAAATATTATTTGGAATATTAAAGCAGTAACTAAAGATGGTAAAAACTTAAAAGTAAAAGCTTTTGATGAAGAAGGAAATCAGTTTGATGTTAAAGCAATACAAGATTCAGGTCAATATAGTTTTATGAATATTAAAGCAATAGTAAACGATAGTGAATTACCAATTAAAGTTATTGTTAGTGAGGAAGAATATGCCCCCGTTATTGCAATTTCAAGAGATGGAGCAAATTACACTATTAAAGCAATTGCAGAAGATGGCACTCAAATAGATGTAAAAGGAATTAGTCGTTCAGGAAACATCATTAACTTAAAAGCTGTTACAGAAAATGGTGTGTTTTATGCTATAAAAGCTTTTTCACCAAAAGGAAAACTCAACGATGTAAAAGGTATTAAAATTTTTGATAGAGAAACCGAAATGACTTTACGAGGAAACAAAGTTTATGCACACGTTAAGGCAATAACTCAGTAAAATTTTAATTAATATTTTAAGAAAAAGAGGTGATCATTGTTATTTTAATTACCTCTTTTCATATACTTTTTCTCCATCAATAAAAGTAGCTAAAACCTGAATATTTGGA
The DNA here is from genome assembly GCA_021648265.1 of Flavobacteriaceae bacterium. GTDB lineage: Bacteria > Bacteroidota > Bacteroidia > Flavobacteriales > Flavobacteriaceae > Marifrigoribacter. The sequence goes on from JAKITD010000058.1 coordinate 14,633, forward strand.
ATATCATCTTCAGGGCAAGTCATAATATCGGTATCTAAAATCGTAAAATCTGCAAATTTTCCAGCTTCAATACTTCCTTTTTCGTTTTCTTCAAAATTAGAATACGCTGCCCAAATGGTCATTCCTTTTAAGGTTTCTTCCCTAGTTAATGCTTCTTCTTTTCTGAAACCATTTTCAGGATAATTATTTAAATCTTTTCGAGCAACAGCAGCATAAAAAGTGTACATCGGGTTTACTTTTTCAACCGGAAAATCAGTTCCTAAAGCAACAATCCCCGATTTATTTAATAAGGTTTTATAGGCATAAGCCCCTTTTATACGTTCACTCCCTACTCTATCTTCGGCCCAATACATATCGCTTGTTGCGTGAGTGGGTTGTATGGAAGGTAATATTTTTTTTGAGAAATAATCAAAATCTGAAGGACTTACAATCTGTGCATGTTCCACTTTCCATCTAGGGTCATCAATGTCTTTTAAAACTTCTGTATATATTTTTAAGGTCGAAACATTTGCCGAATCTCCAATAGCATGAGTATTTAATTGGTAACCAGCAGCAGCTACTCTTTTTGCTAAGGAATCCAATTCGGTACTATTAGTTGACATAGCACCAAAATGTCCATGTTGATCGCTATATTCTTCTTTCATAGCAGCTCCTCTTGACCCTAAGGCTCCATCTGCCCATACCTTTACAGATCGAACATTCATGCGATCCGTTTTAACAATCCCTTTATTTAAGTAATAATCAAGGTTGGTTTTATTTTTTGCAAGCATTGCATAAATACGAAGGGACATCTCACCTGCTTGTTGCAATGAATCCATCAGCTCAATTATATAACGATTAGTTCCAGCTTCATTAATGGTAGTAAGACCTAATTTAAGACATTGTTTTTCTGCATCTTTTAAAGCTTTTATATAAAATTTTAAATTTTCCTCAGGTAATGTTTTCCGAACTAAACTCATAGGAGCGTCCACTAAAATACCACTTGGAGCCCCATCTTTTAATATTACTTCGCCTCCATCCATTTTAGTAGCAGCTGTAATACCTGCTAACTCTAATGCCTTACTATTTACAATCATCGCATGTCCATCAATTCTTCGTAGCGAAACAGGAGTATTTGGAAATAATGAATCTAACTCTTTTTTTGTTGGAAATTCTTTTACTTCCCAATCGTTTTGATCCCATCCATTTCCTAAAATATAATCACTATTCTTTTCTTTCTGAAAAGTTATTACTCTTTGCAATACTTCTTGATAGCTTTTAGTATCCACTAGATCTACTTGTTGCAAGGAACTACCTAAAGCTAATAAATGGGCATGAGCATCTATTAGTCCAGGAACGATGGTTTTTCCTTGAGCATCAAAAATTTCTGTTGTCTTGTATTTTTTTTCTAATGCTTCTGAAGTACCAACTTCTATAATTTTCCCCTTGTTAACAACAAATGCTTCGGCTGTTTCAAAAGAAGAATTTACCGTATAAACTTTAGCATTTCTAATCAATAAATCAACTTGTTCTTTTTCTGAAGTACAAGAAAACAAAAAAGTAATAACAAAAAGTAGTGCGAAATGTTTCATATAAAAGAGTTTTTACTGTGTTGTAAAAATAGGAATAATTAATTACAGCATAATAATATGTTTCAATAAGAAATTCCTCTTTATATTTACAAATTCAAATGAATAAAATAAGAAACTACATAGAGACCATTACCGAAGTAAATGATGAAGACTGGGATTTTTTTTCATCAAAACTTCAGAAAAAAATATTTTCAAAAAAGAAAATTATCACTAAAATTGGTCAGATTGAAAACTGTATTTCATTTATTGAAAAAGGAATTGTACGGGTTTTTATTCCTAAAGAAGAAGAGGATAATATTACTTTTGGTTTCAGCTTTCAAAATGAGTTCATTAGTGCTTATGATTCTTTTTTAATGCAATCTCCATCACAATATCAACTAGAAACCCTTGCGGAAACTAGCTTGTTAAGCATCTCCTATTCAGATTTACAAGAAGTATATCGGAAAACAAAAATTGGAAATTTAATAGGAAGATTAGTTGCAGAACGACTTTTTATATTAAAATCTAACCGCGCATTATCTTTATTAAACGACTCTGCAGAACAGCGCTACCTCAACTTGTTTACGGAACGTCCAAATTTAATTAAAGAAATTCCGTTAAAATATATTGCTTCCTATATTGGTGTTACACCGCAATCGTTAAGTAGAATTAGAAAACAAATTACTTAACATAGGTTCATTGTTTAGAATGTATTTTCTTCTGAAATTTGAAGAACAAAATATTCTTATTTATGACCATTCTAATTTTTATGATAATCCTATGGTATTCAGGCTTATTTTTTCAAACTTTCTTTTTACATCGTTATGCTGCGCATCAGACTTTTACTATGTCAAAATTTGCTGAAAAATCTTGTTTTGTTTTAACATGGGTAACTCAGGGATCTAATTATTTAAGTGCTTATGGTTATGGAGTTATGCACCGAATGCACCACGCTTATGCTGATACCGAAAAAGATCCACACTCACCAAAGTATGATAAAAACATGTTCGCTATGATGTGGCGTACAAAAAACATGTATCAAGGTATTAATAAAAAACAAATTGAAATAGAATCACGTTTTACTAAAAACGTACCGCAATGGGAAGCTTTTGATAAAATTGCGAGTTCCAGAATTTCACGAATTGCTTGGGCTGTTTCCTATACGTTGTTCTTTGTGTTTTTTGCAACAGCTTGGTGGCAGTGGTTATTTTTACCCGTTGCATTTTTAATGGCACCTATCCACGGATTGATTATTAATTGGTTTGCACATATTTTTGGATACACAAATTTTGAGGTAAATGACACTTCAAAAAACTTATTGCCGTTCGATTTTTTAATGATGGGCGAAGGTTATCATAACAATCATCACAAACACGGAAGTCGTGCAAATTTTGGTGGTGTACGTTGGCACGAAATAGATCCCACCTATTATATAATGTTGGTTTTAGACAAACTTAAAATTATAAAATTGAAAAATAAAAATACGCTTAAAATTGAAGAAATATAAAAACTGACTGAAATTGTCAGGGCAGAATCATACTTTTTAAAATAATTAAATCACTTATTTAACTGATAACTAATTGTTTTATGTTATTAATTATTTGTATATTATACTGATAACCAATAATTTAACTCAATGAAATCATCAG
>JAKITD010000059.1 GCA_021648265.1 Flavobacteriaceae bacterium
AATTGATATTGAACTTCTTACCACCAAAATAATAGAAAATATTGAAGATTTTGGGTTGCTGAAAAATACTCACAACTTTAAATGTCAAGCGGTTGCGTAATGTTGTTTTGGTGCGAAACTTGAGTTATATCTTTTAGCGAAGCGGTCTTTGGTCTTTTGCGTAAAAATAGTGGATAAGTCTAGATGGATTTAAATGTCCAAAAATCGTTATTGGGCAAAGGTGCTTCGAAGGTCTGGGGTTCTTTAGAACTAGAGTATTCATAGGTTAATTTCCAAGCGTGTAGGCAAATAGACAGAGGCAAATATTCTTGATCTGAACCATATTTTTTATCTCCAATAATAGGAAGCCCTATATTTGCTAATTGGGCTCTTATTTGATGGAATCGACCCGTTTTCGGTTTTATTTTTAAAAGGTAACCAAAATCATTTTCGCCTATAACTTGATAGGAAAGCATACAGTTTAGGGAGTCTTTTGATTTTGATTGGACGATGTCTGCTCTTTTTTCTTTATTATTTTTCACGATAAAATTCACTAAGTTTCCTTTGTTTTTTTGTGGCTTGTTTTTAACGATAGCTATATACGTTTTTTGAACTTTACGACTACTAAATAGATTATTAAATTCTACAAGAATACTTTTTTTCTTGGCAAGAATTAATACCCCACTCGTTACGCGATCTAATCTATGTATTATACCGATATATGGCTTCTGTTTATATTTTAAAAGGTGATTAAGAGCTTGACTTTCAACAGTGATAGCTTCGTAAGGACTTTTCTCACTAATAATTCCAGCAGCTTTGTTTACGACTAGGTAATCGTTGTTTTCATATAATATTTCAAGCTTTGGCATTAGTTTTTCTTTTTCAAATTTCAAAATAGTTTACTACAATCAAGGCTTTCAGGCGCAATTTATTTATTTAAGTATTGATACTAAAATAAAGGTTATCCTATAATTTAACGTCTCTTATTTCTAGATTTATGTTTGGTTTTTCGACGTGAATGTCTTGAAGGAATCGCATCATCAAACGTGTTTTTTACAGCTGCAGGCTTAATGCTTTTCCAAGAACTCTTTTCTTTTTCTGGCACTAATAGGTTTGCTAAATCGTTTCTACCCACTTTATTCAACGTTTTTCTAATCCAATCTTTATTTTCTTTTTTATACCAAAAGAAGAAACGATGCTGTTCATCCTTTTCTTTTTTAGATTTTGGAGTTTTGGTTGGTTTTAGTGTGTAAGGGTGAAATCCGCTGTAATAAATAACCGTTGCAACTGTCATTGGTGTTGGTGTAAAGCCTTGTACTTGTTCTAACTGAAAACCCATTTCCTTAGTTTCAGCAGCAAGATTTGCCATATCTTCTACTTCGCAAGCTGGATGATTTGAAATAAAATAAGGAATCAACTGAAGCTTCAAATTATTCTTTATATTAATTCTATCAAAACGCTCTTTAAATTTATGAAAGTATTTAAATGAAGGTTTACGCATCAACTTTAAAACAGGATCAGACGTGTGTTCTGGAGCTACTTTTAAACGTCCAGATGTATGATTTTTCATTAATTCTTCTGTATAATCATCTAGTTCTTTTGGGTCTGCATTCTTGTTGAATTCTGGCACCAACATGTCGTGACGAATACCACTTCCTATAAATGATTTTTTTACTTTAGGATGTTTATCTACTGCTTGATATAATTTGGTTAACGGTTTATGAGACGTATCCAAATTACTGCAAATTACAGGCGAAATACATGAAGGTGCCACACAATTATCACAAATGGATTGTACCTTACCTTTCATCTTATACATATTAGCCGAAGGACCTCCAATATCTGACAGGTAGCCTTTAAAATCTGGCATATTGGCAACTTTATCAACTTCTTTAAGAATTGATTCTTGACTTCGACTCGCAATAAATTTTCCTTGATGTGCAGAAATTGTACAAAAACTACAACCTCCAAAACAACCACGATGAATATTAATAGAAAACTTAATCATCTCAAATGCAGGAATTGGTCCACGTTTATTATACTTTGGATGTGGTAAACGTGTGTAAGGCAAATCGAAAGAGGCATCAATTTCCTCTTCTAACATCGTTGGAAATGGTGGGTTTATCACCAATTTTCTATCTTTTATACCTTGAAAAATTCTTCTTGCTGAAAGTTTATTAGATTCTTGCTCTATGACTTTAAAATTAGAAGCGAATTTTTTCTTATTTCTTAAACAGACATCGTGCGAATAAATTTCTACATCGTCCCAATTTTTATTTTTAGGAATGTTTTCCTCTTTATTTACTAAAAAAGCGGTTTGCTTAATGGTTCTTAAACTTGAAAAAGGAACTCCTTTTTGTAATAACTCAACAACTTCTCGCAAAGGTTGTTCTCCCATGCCATAAACCAACATATCTGCTTTAGAAGTTTCTAAAATGCTTGGCATTAGTTTGTCGCTCCAATAATCGTAGTGTGTTACGCGACGCAGCGATGCTTCAATTCCTCCTATTAAAACAGGAACATCTGGAAATTTATCTTTTAAAATACTTGAATAAACTGATGTGGCGTAATCTGGTCGAAACCCTTTATCACCATTTGGTGTATAGGCATCTTTATCTCTACGTTTTTTACTCGCCGTATAATTACTCACCATAGGATCCATACAACCTCCAGTAACTCCAAAAAACAATTTTGGTATTCCTAATTTTGTAAAATCCTGCAAATCATCGTTCACACTTGGTTGTGGAACGATAGCTACTTTTAATCCATAACTTTCTAAAATACGGCCAATAACAGCGGGCCCAAATGATGGGTGATCTACATAAGCATCTCCACTAAAAAGAATAACATCTAATTCCTCCCAACCTCGAATTTTTACTTCTTTGTTTGTTGTTGGTAACCAATCTGAAAGTTTGTTGATTTGCATAGGTGTGCAAAGGTACGGTTAAATTGGTATTACAAGTCAACACTAAATAACACACCCTTTTTATCTAAGAAATTTTAATATTGGTCATTGGTTGGTCATATTGAAGGCCAACTATTGCATTGTTAGCTTTTGTTTTAATAGTTCAGAATATACTCATTTAAATTTGCTAAATCTGTTTCAAATTCGGGTGTAAAATAATCTGTTTGAACTCCATTTTTATTTATAAAAATACGTAGTTTATACGTTGCACCTTCTACAAGAGTCGAAAAAATATTTGAATTTACGTTTTCTCCAACCCAATGAGTATACAATGGATAATTTTCAATGTAAAAATTCTCAACTCCAAAATTATCTATTTGATAAACCATTGCTTGAAACCCTAAACTTTGATGTATACTAAAACTTATACTGTCATTTTCATCAAATGGGTTTATATTTTTAAGTGTAATCTTTAGTTTTGCTTTACGTCTAACTTTAAAGATTAATTCTCCGTTTGTTGCTTCTTCAAATCTTAAATTATTATTTGGCTCTAATATATCTGTAAAACTAAATTCATTACCAGAATAAAAAGAAAAAATATTGTTATTGTTACTATATTTTAAAGAAAGTGAAAAATCCCCATTTGCATCTGTAAATCCACTATTATTATCAACAACTATAAATCCTCCACCCCAACTTCCATAAACTTCGTTAGAAGAAATAAAGATCGGAGCATCTGATACCCCTTCATTTGTAACTTGGCTGACAATTTTCCCTTTAATATTTACATACATATCATCATCATTTGAGCAAGATGAAATAAATCCTAATCCAATACTTAATAAATAGAAAAATATTTTTTGAATTTTCATAATCAGTTTTTAATAAATGCCAACGGTTTGTGTATGAACAGTAAGGGATTAAATTGCACTTACTTTTCGGTTTAGCATTTAGCCAAATTTACAATTTTTTCTTTTAAAATTAATACGCAAAATTGTAAATTTTGCGGACTTTGTAAAACGCACTAAACTTTGACTTAAGCACTGAAACCCTTATTGTTTATACACTTTGTTACCACCAGTATTTACTATTTTCATCAATTTAGGTGTCAATATTAATCCTATTAATCCAGCAGATATTCCTGTTACGATTACGTTTCCGTATTCTCTAAATTCAAGTCCACTCATAAACCTAATTACAATTATTAATAAAGTAAGTCCAATTAAAATTCTCCAGTATGCTAAATTTATCTTACTTGTATCTATTTCCATTTTTGGAAGTTTATAGATTGCTAATAGAATTATAAGTCCACCAATTAAAGTACTTGAATGTTGAAGGATTTTCAAAATCGGGACTTCTATTCCTAAAATATTTACAGTTTTTCTTAAAGTTGGAATATTTTCCACAAAATATCCGTGGTTGTGAGTAAAACTGTCCCAAAATAAATGTGAAAATGCTCCGATTAGAATTGATAAAATAACAACAAGCTAATTTTTCTTAAAGTATGTATTCCAGTCAAATTTCATTAACTGGAAAAATCTTGATTTTATAATTTTCGGTAAGTTTTCTAATAATGTATTTCGAACAATATTGTGAAATATAAATGCGAGTAAAATTCCTAACGGCAAATTAAACCAAAAAAGACCTTCGATTGTGTGGCTATAATCACTTTTAATTTTCATTCTTATGAAGTATTCAAAATCAGGTGTTAGACTTCCAATTATAAGCCCAGTTAACGAAAACCATTTTTTCGGTAAATAAGCCAATGGCAAAATAATTGCAGGATGTGAAAATGTAAATGGCATTTATTTCTGTTTTTTTTATTCTCGTCTTTTGTGTTCGGTTTTTTTATTGGTGGTAACAATCGTAGATCCACAATCAGTAACAAATGCAAAATAAAGATTTTATTCCAAAAGAATAAAGAAAGTCTTATTTTATTCAATTTCAATTTCAATTTCATTTTCAAATCCATAGCAAACGTATTTTTACACTTTAAAGTTGTTTAGTTGTTTGTAAAATGTTAATAATTACATTTTAAAGTTGTTTAATTTAAGTTTATACTTATATTTGCAGAGAATTTAACACGTTTATATGGCGGATAAATCAATAATAAAATCTTTTTTGCAAGAACTTAAGGTGATTATAAAGTCTTTAGGCATAATCTTCTCCAATCGTCCTAAAAATAGTATTCAGAATCTTGCAGATTTAAGTATTACCGCTAAAATGCGTGAAGAAATAATCCTCAATTTAGAAGTAGAGGATTACAGTGAAGGTCCGTTAGAAGAAACTCAACAAGGAGGAACTGAAATGTGGATTTTTGGAAAGGTAATTAAAGGTCAACCGGTTTATATTAAATTGACTATTTCAAAAATGACTGGAGGAGCTGTCTGTATATCTTTTCATAAGGCAGAATTTTCAATGGAGTTTCCCCTTAAGAATCAAAACTAAAAAACAAAACAATTATGAAAAGTCCAATCACAGGTAAAGAAATGACCTTACAAATTGAAAAGAGTATTTTGGTTTTTCGAAAAGAAAAATTTGAGTATAATCACAAGAGTTATTTATGTGAAGATAGTGGTGAGTCATTTACAACCACAGAGTTAGATGAATTTAATTTGAATCAAGTTTATAATCAATATAGAGATAAACATAACATTCCATTTCCAGATGAAATAATTAAGCTGAGAAATACATATGGTTTGTCAGCTGGAATGATGTCTCGTATATTAGGTTTTGGGATTAATAGTTATAGGAATTATGAAAAAGGAGAAGTGCCAAGTTTGGCAAATGCTAACTTAATTAATACCATATCAAATAGTATAAGTAATTTTAAATTACTCGTTGATTTGAATAATGATTTAAACGACGAAGTAAAATCAAAAATTCTCAAAAAAATTGAAGTTGTTATTGAGAATTATAGGGAAAATAAAGACGATAAAAAATATGTAGATATTTTATTTGAAGACAAACTCCCAAATAATTATTCAGGTTATAGAAAACCAAATATGAAAAAGATGTCGAATATGATTTTGTTTTTTGCAGAAAAACTAAATCCTACAGAGACAATGATGAATAAATTATTATTTTATTCTGATTTTTATAATTATAAGAAAACAGTTTATTCAATAAGTGGAGCAAATTATATGGCACATAATTATGGTCCAGTTCCTGTAAGATTTGGTGGTATTTTTGATTACGCATCCAATAAAGATTTTATTTTTATGAAAATGGAAGATTATGGAAATGGATATTGGGGTAAATGTTTTTATAAATCAGCACACAAAGATTTTGATTCAGAATTATTCAGTTTAGAAGAGATAGAGTCTCTAAATACTATTGTGAATACATTCAAGGGTTGCAATGCAACTCAAATTATGGAAAAAAGTCACGAAGAAAAGGCTTGGATTGATAACGAAAAGAATAAAGGATTGATTGATTACAATTATTCTTTTGATTTACTTCACATTTGATTTGTTATATGTTTTCCAACGTTTTGTGTATGATTTCGTTGCGTGTTTAAACCACTAATTAATATAATTGCTCGGAACTGGCTGGAAATCCGCAGGATTTTCCAAGTACAAAACTCCCCAAGCAATGAATTATACACGCTGTTGTAGCCAGTTATTTTTTATTCTTCTTTTTTGGTTTTTTTCTAATTTCTTTCATCACATCAATTTTTTCCCATTCTTTTTTGTCCTTTAAATAGTGTACATAATCAGGGATTTTATAACTGTCATTTGTTTTTTGCTCTTTGAGAAATTCAAGAACTTGGTTTAATGAGTTTTTTATGATTTCTTTATCCAAATTTCCATCTAATTCAAACTTGAATTCTGTATTAGCATCCAGTTTTGCTGAAAAACCAAATTTGATTTTTTCTTCTTTAATTTCAGAACCAACACCTTTATTGTATTTCCTTCCTTTTAATTTTCCCCAACCAAATAGTAGTACCCATTTTATAGAGTCCCAAGTCGCACTCATTCCAACTGATTTCAAGATTTCCATTATTAAAGGTTGGCTAATAACGAAATAGGTGACTAATGAATATTGGTCAAAATCATTATATAATACACCGCTCTTGTTATAATAACTTAACCCTAACTTGGCTTCTTTCAGTTTATTTTCAATCTCATTTAGCTCATTCTTTTCTAATTCTCCTAAGAATTCTAAAAGTTTGAGAAAAGTCTAAATTTATTCAATTATTCATTTTCAACTCCAACTTCAACTTCATTTTCAAATCTTTTTAAGTATCTTTGTTTTTCAAGATTATAACTCCCACGTATAATTTATTTTCAAAAATGCCTAAAAACCCAGAACTCGATTTAGCTTGGGATTTTGTTGAAAAAACAGACCGCTCCATTTTTCTAACAGGAAAAGCAGGAACCGGAAAAACCACTTTTTTACATTCCTTAAAATCGGACTCTTTAAAACGTTTAATCGTTGTAGCTCCTACAGGCGTTGCTGCTATTAATGCTAAAGGAGTTACGATTCATTCGTTTTTTCAAATGCCTTTTGGTCCTATTTTACCAGATGGCTCTTCGTTTCGGAAAAATGAATCATTTCGACATAAATTCAGTAAACTAAAAATCAATATTATTAGATCCTTAGATCTATTGATTATCGATGAAATTAGTATGGTTCGAGCCGATTTATTAGACGGAATAAATCAAGTACTTCGGAAATATCGCGACAGAAATAAAGTATTTGGAGGAGTACAAGTATTAATGATTGGCGATTTACAACAACTTGCACCCGTGGTAAAAAACCACGAATGGAATATTTTAAGTCCTTATTACGAAACCCCTTTCTTTTTTAGTAGTAAAGCATTTCAAGAAAGCAATTCGGTTTCAATAGAACTGAAACATATTTACCGACAAGACAATGAAGAGTTTATTAAAATACTGAATGAAATTAGAAATAATAAATTAACAGAAGCCTCAGCTGAAGAATTAAACAAACGGTACTTTCCCAATTTTTCACCCAGTAAAAATGAAGGTTATATCACGCTCACCACACACAACAAACGAGCGAACGATATGAACGAAATTGAATTGGAAGCTTTAAAAGAAAAATCGAAAAATTATAAAGCAATAATTCAAGGAGAGTTTAAAGAAAACACTTATCCAACTCACGAAAAACTCGAATTAAAAGTGGGAGCACAGGTAATGTTTATAAAAAACGATAGCAATCCTGAAAAACGATATTTTAACGGAAAGATTGGGAAAATCATATCACTTTCTAAAACCGAAATACAAGTACAATGTCCCGAAGATGATGAAGAAATTACAGTAACACCAGAAACTTGGGAAAATGTAAATTATACCATTGATTCTAATACCAAAGAAATTACCGAAAATGCCGTTGGTTCTTTTTCGCAAATGCCGTTACGATTGGCTTGGGCAATTACGATACATAAAAGTCAGGGTTTAACTTTCGACAAGGCAATTATCGATGCAAACGCTGCTTTTGCTCACGGGCAAACCTATGTTGCTTTGAGTAGGTGTCGTACTTTAGAAGGTGTGGTACTTAAAAGCAAGATTGAAGCACAAAGTATTATTACCGATTCGCGAGTAACATCGTTTAGTGAAAATGTTGCTGAAAATTCGCCAAATGAAACCGTTTTACAAGAATCTCAGAAACTATTTCAACTAAATTTAATAGAAGATTTACTCAATTATTACCATTTATTATATCCTGTAAATCGTTTAATCGATCTTTATTATAAAAACCAAAACAGCTTTCAAGGTTCGATACTTCCACATTTAGAAAAAATGAAAGAGGAAGGAATTCAGCCAATTTTAAAGATTGCGAACAGTTTTAAAAATCAGTTGTTGACTTTAACTGAAACAATTGTCTCTCCAGAAAATGACGAACTTGTTGAAGAACGAATTCAAAAAGCGATATCATACTTCATTAAACACACCATTGAAACTATAAAAACTCCTTTTGAAGAAATTTCATTTTCAACTGAAGATAAAGCATTGCATAAAGATTTTGAAAAAAACTTAGTTGTAATTGAAGAAGCACTTCATATTAAAATGATTTGTCTGAAAGGCTTGTCTGAAAAATTTACCACTTCAGAATTTTTAAAACTTCGTGCGGAAGCAATGCTTCAAAATATAGAAGTTCCTAAAAAGAAAAGAGAATTTGTTGCAGAAACAAATCATTCAGTTTTGTTTGATGCCCTTCGGAATCTTAGAAATATTATGGCAACATCCGACGATGTTCCACATTTTCAAATATTTACACAACGCACATTATATGAGCTAAGTAATTTACTTCCATTAAATAAAAAACAATTAAAAACCATTCACGGAATGGGGAAAATTAGAATTGAAAAATACGGTTCAGAAATATTAGATGCCATTAATGAATATGCCGATCATAACAATATTGATGTAAAAGAAATTACAGTAAAAGATACTCCTTTAAAAAAAGAGGACACCAAATTACTTTCCTTAAAGATGTTTAAAGAAGGGAAATCTATTTCAGAAATTGCAACACTTCGAGGGTTTGTAAGTAGTACTATTGAAGGGCATTTGGCTTCATTTATCTCAACAGGCGAAATGGATATTTACGATTTAATCCCAGAAGAAAAATTTCTTGAAATCCAAAATAAAATAAAAAAGTTAAAATTTGAAGGATTAACAGATTTACGAACACAATTAAAGGATGCGTATTCTTATTCAGAGTTGCGAATGGTTGTAAATGAGTTGGATAAAAAGGAATAATTACATCGAACTGCCATTTATTTATTGGTACATTTTTTGTTAATACTACGGTGTTAAAAGGCGTTAATAATCCACACTATTTTAATACATTTGATTTATGGCAATTCTAAAACCTCGAAAAAATAAAAAGTTTGGTTACGAACCTCGTTATTATAAAAATGATGGTGAGGGAAGTCCTTTTCAAATGGAACAAAAATTTGATAAATTCCGTACAACCATAGGAGATAGTAAAGGTTTGAAAGGTAAGTTTGCTTCGGTTTTGGACGAGTTAAAGAGTTCTTCAGATAAAAAATCTAGCAGGATCGTTTTATTGATTATTGCCATATTTATATTAATTTTTCTACTCATAATCGACTTTGATTTGTCTATATTTTTATACAATTAAATGGCAGATATTATACAATTATTGCCAGATCATGTTGCCAACCAGATTGCGGCTGGAGAAGTGGTGCAACGCCCAGCTTCTGTTGTAAAAGAATTATTAGAAAACGCAATCGATGCCAAAGCAACTTCCATAAAATTAGTAATTAAAGATGCTGGTAAAACACTCGTACAAGTAATTGATAACGGAATTGGAATGAGTACCACCGATGCCCGTTTTTGTTTTGAACGGCACGCAACGTCTAAGATTAAAACGGCAGACGATTTGTTTAAAATAAACACCAAAGGCTTTCGTGGAGAGGCTTTGGCATCTATTGCAGCGATTGCTCATGTAGAATTAAAAACAAAAATAGAAGATCAAGAAATAGGAACTCATATAACTATTGAGGGCAGCGAAGTAAGTTCGCAAGAAGCTGCTGTTGTACCAAAAGGAACAACCATAACGGTAAAAAATTTATTTTATAATATTCCTGCAAGACGAAATTTTTTAAAAAGTAATACCGTAGAAACACGACATATTATAGATGAATTTCATCGCGTAGCTTTAGCACATCCTCAGGTAGAATTTATATTTTTAAACAATGGAAGTTCGGTTTTTAATTTGCCAGCTTCCAATATTCGACAACGAATTGTAAATATTTTCGGAACTAAAACCAACGAAAAATTAGTACCAGTTTCCGAAGAAACCGATATTGTAAAAGTGGAAGGCTTTGTTGTAAAGCCCCAGTTTGCTAAGAAAAGTAGGGGAGAACAGTTCTTTTTTGTAAATAACAGGTTTATTAAAAGTCCATATTTGCACCACGCAATTCAGTCGGCATTTGAAGGTTTACTAAAAGACGGTGCCAATCCTGGTTATTTTTTGTTTTTAGAAGTCGCCCCAGAATCTATTGATATTAACATTCACCCAACCAAAACCGAAATTAAATTTGACGATGAGCATTCTATTTATGCGATGCTTCGAGCCACGACCAAACACAGTTTGGGACAGTTTAATATTGCACCAATTCTAGATTTCGAAAAAAACCCTACTATGGAAACGCCTTATGGGTTTAACGGAAAAAACCCGAAAGCACCAACGATAGAAGTAGATCGTAATTTTAACCCTTTTAATTCGGAACCAAATTTTGGAAGCAGCAACACTTCATTTAAACAACAACCCTTTAAACCTAAAAATAGTGCTACGTGGGAAGCGATGTATGTGGGTTTAGAAAATGATCCCGATAACTATCGAGAATCACAAACAGGTATTGCTTCCATAGAGTATGAAAGCGAGGAAGTTACTGGAAGTTTCTTTGAATCTGAAGAGAAAAAACCAAGCGATATAACTTTTCAGCTTCAAAAAAAATACATTATAAGTCCCGTTAAAAGCGGAATGATGGTCATTCATCAAAATTTAGCGCATCAGCGGATTTTATACGAATCTTTCCTGAAAAATATTACCATTAAAGAAGCGATAAGTCAGCAGTTATTGTTTCCGTTACAACTTCATTTTTCTACTTTGGATGTGGAAATTATAAAAAGTATTCAAGAACAATTGGAGCATACGGGTTTTGGATTTTCTTGCTTTAAAAAGGATTTAATTGAAATTAGCGGAATTCCAGTTTCAGTAAAAGAAAGCGAAATAAAAAACGTTTTAGAACAGTTGGTTAGCGATATTAATAACGAATTACCTGAGGCAGGATTTAGCCAAAACGATTTATTGGCAAAATCACTCGCTAAAAATTTAGCAATAAAAACAGGAACTTTATTAAATATTGAAGAGCAAGAACATTTGGTACACCAACTTTTTGCTTGTAAAGAACCAACAGTTTCACCAACAAATAAACCAGTTTTAATGATGTTAGATATATCTGATATCGATAAAAAATTTATGTAAATGAGAAATATTTCAGAAACCATAAAAGCCTTAATTATTGTCAATGTAATTTTCTTTATAGGCTCTTCTTTTCTAGGAGATGTTGCCTATAAATTATTTGCATTGTTCTTCTATGAGAACCCAAATTTTAGATTTTGGCAACCACTATCGCATATGTTTATGCACGGAGGGATTATGCATATTGCGTTTAATATGTATGCACTTTGGGCATTTGGTTCGCCTTTGGAACAGATTTGGGGAAGAAAGAAATTTTTGTTTTTTTATTTTTCGGCAGGATTTGGAGCAGCATTGATTCATACATTGGCCAATTATTACCAAGTACATTCTGCTTCCGAAGTACTTTTAAATGCTGGAATGAGTAGCTCTGAAATCACTAATATGTTAGTCACAGGGCAATACAATTCAGGTATTTTAAATTCGGTTTCCGTAGAGATAATCCAATCTGCCTATAATTCATTTAATACACCAGCAGTAGGAGCTTCAGGAGCCATATATGGGATATTAGTTGCCTTCGGAATGATGTTTCCAAATGCTGAATTGATGTTGATGTTTTTCCCTGTTCCTATTAAGGCAAAATATTTTATACCTTTATTATTAATTGGAGATTTAGTTTTCGGAATATCAGGAGCTTCTACAGGAATTGCCCATTTTGCCCATTTAGGTGGTGCTTTATTTGGTTTTATAATGTCGTACTATTGGAAGAAAAACAGCTTTGATTCACATCGATGGAACTAAATTGTTAGATGACGGAAGATTTAAGACCGATGCTTTTGCGATACGCTTTTGTGTAGAAGCAATCTCATAAATAAAAGAATATATAAAAACAAATAATAAAAATAATAACTTTGCGTCCCGATAGCTATCGGGATAGTACTTTTGCGAGAATAATATGAACACAAACAATCTCACATATCAATTTAAACAAGCAAACATTGTTTTAAAACTCATTGCAATCAATACCCTGATTTTTTTAGTAGTGTATTTAGGTTCTTTCTTTTTAAATACTTCTCCAACAGCTTTTACTTCATGGTTGGTGCTGCCAACAGATATTGTTTTATTTTTAAAACAGCCTTGGTCTATTATAACTTATGCTTTTTTACACGGAAGTTTTTGGCATTTATTCTGGAATATGTACCTTTTATACTGGTTCGGAACTTTTACGCTCAATCTTTTTAAAGCCAAACGGTTTTTAACAATTTACTTGTTAGGTGGTATTAGTGGAGGTTTGCTATATGTATTAGCTTATAATTTATTTCCAGTATTTAGCGATGTAAATGCAAATTTAATGGGTGCTTCGGCTGCAGTTTTGGCAATCGTAATTTTTATTGCAACCTACACTCCACACACTGAGGTTAAGTTATTTATGTTTACATTAAAACTCTGGCAAATAGGATTGGCGATGGTTTTATTGGATTTAGTTCAGTTACCATCTTCGGGAAATACAGGCGGACTCATAGCACATATGGGCGGAGCTTTGTTTGGTTATTTATACGCCACACAATTAGCCAAAGGAAACGATATAGGAAGGTGGTTTGAAGAAGCAACAGATTGGTTTGTAAATTTGTTTAAGCCAAGACATAAAAAACCATTTAAGAAAGTACATCGTACAACGAAACCTAAAACACCTCGTGCTACTGTAAAACCTTCTGAAGAGCATCAGAAAAAGATTGATGCAATCTTAGATAAAATAGGACATAGTGGTTATGATAGTTTAACCAAAACTGAAAAAGATTTTTTGTTTAAAGCAGGAAAATAAGAAAGGGTTGTTTTTGGGAAGGAAGACAGGAAGACGATAGAATAAAAACTAATATGAGAAACAACTTAGTGACCTTTGTGTAAAAACTCAGTGATCTTTGTGGTTAAAAAAAGACACAATCCCGATAAACATAGAAATATTTAGACATAATACTGAAATAAATTCAGCACAAGCATGACAAAAAAACTAGGACTTATTAATAAGTTTATTTACGGGAACAATATTGTTTTTACCGTACTTTTATTGGTGTCGTTTGTGTTGCCTTTTGTTCCTCCAAAAGAATATCCCAATGTTTCATTATTGAGTTTGGTAGTTTCTCCACTTATTGTTATTAATATTTTATTTGTTATTTATTGGGTTTTTAAGCTCAAGCCTAAAGCAATGTTGTCGATCATTGTATTGGTTTTTGCTTATTTTCATTTTGGTTCATTTTTTAAAATCTCTTCCGAAAAAAACAAAGAAGATTACAAAAACACCTTAAGCGTTCTTTCCTATAACGTTCGTTTGTTTAATGCTTATGAAAAAGAAGAAAAGCAAATAAACGTTCCAGAAATTATTAATAATTTTATTGAAAAGGAACAACCAGAAGTACTGTTCATTCAAGAATTTTACACCATTAATAAAGTAGATTTTTTAGACTATCCATATCAATATATTCATTATAAGAAAAAGAATAAATTGGGTCATGCTATATTTTCAAAATATCCTTTGATTCATACAAATTCATTTGATTTTGAGCATACGTATAACAATTCAATTTATGCAGATGTTGTAAAAGGAAAGGATACCATTCGTGTTTACAATTTGCATTTACAATCTTTAAGTGTGTTGCCAAGTTTTAATTTTTTACAGAAGATGGATAGCGAAATTTTACGAAAACGGATAACAGAGCGGTTTGTAAAACAACAAACACAAGTTGAAATTATTTTAAAACATAAAGAGAATTCTAATTATCCTGTTATTATTTGTGGCGATTTTAATAACACGCCTTTTTCGTATGTGTATCATAAATTATCGGAAAATATGAACGATGCTTTTGAAGAAGCTGGAAATGGTTTAGGAACTACGTTTTTATTTGAAAATTACCCTATGCGAATCGATTATATTCTTTCATCAAAAAAGTTGGAAGTCCTTTCTTTTGAAACTATTGGTAAAACTTTTTCGGATCATTATCCTATAACGGCTACTTTGGGCTGGAATTGAGTAGGTTGAAAAAACACCTGTTGTAAAAATTTAATTAACCCCTAACAAAGTTTTTAAGATTGTTAGAGGTAAAGTACTATTACAAACGTATTTCTATAGACAAAGGTTTATCGCCTATTTCAAATTTTGCATCACTCCATTGTGGAGGTCCCATAAGTAGTACGTTATTTGAGATTCCGAAAGCTTCTTTTGGCATTCCGTTGGGTTCAAAATCCATTTGCTTATTATCATTTTTATCGTGTAAAACTACGATACCATATTCACCAGGAATTAAGTTCTTAAATGTAGCGATTGCTTTTCCGTCATTAATTTCAATACTAGCATCTTTCAATGGTTTTTTCATAAAAGATGCTTCATTGTGCAAGGAAACTAAAACATGGCCTCCAGATCCTCGTAAAGTAACGGTTACTGTTAATGTACTCCCTTCTGTTTTCACATCAGAAATACTTTGTGCGTTTAAAATAAAACTTGTGATTGCAAGGGTTAAAGTAAGTAGAATTGTTTTACTCATCGTTTTTGTTTTTTGTTTGAAATCGTAATTTTTCTTTGAAAAGTTCATAATGATTGATTTTTTAATTTGTTATTTATTTCTGGTACAAATATGCTTTAGAAATAAATAGAAATAAAAATGGAAGTACTCAAGTGTTTAATTTTATGGATGAATTGTAATAAGTACAAAAAAAACAAATAAAACTTATTATAAGTTGTTAGTTTTATTTGACTTTCTTATTTTTTTCGGCTAACTTCACAACATATTATATCAGTCAATTTAAATAGTAAACTGCTGATATACTTACGTTGCCAACCATTAAAAAAAACATCCGTAAATGAAGAAAATCATCATCATATTTCTAATTATTTTCTCAAATCTAACTTACGGACAAATTCCGAATGAATTATCTAAAGAGGAAAAAATCTACGGACTATCTAAATTTTGGCAAGAGGTCAACTATAATTTTGTCTATCTAAATAAAGTGGACAGAATAGAATGGGACAAACAATATAAAGCACTTATATCAGAAGTTCAAAACACACAGAATGATTATGAATATTATCGTTTGTTACAGAAATTTTGTGCATTCTTAAAAGACGGACATACAAACGTTTGGTTTCCAAAGAAGATTCAAGATAATGTTCTTACAACGGATTTTGGAGATTATAGACTTTTTCTATCAAATATTGATCGGAAAGCTATTATTACGAAAGTTAACAAAAGTAAAAAAGACGAATTACCAATCGGAACAGAAATAATCAAGGTAAATGGAATACCTGCCAAACAATTTATTAACCAAAATGTAAGACCTTTTATTTCTTCATCTACTGTACATATTTTAGATGACTGGTCTATAAAGTATATGCTCCAAGGTTATATAAATTCAACTTTTAATCTTGAATTAAAATTACCGAATAGTAAAACAATATCTTTAAAACTCACTCATAGTAAAAGCACCGAAAAAGAGTTATATCCTGAAGATAAAACTGATTTATTTGAGTTTAAATGGATAAATAAAGATATAGCATATATTGCCTTAAATTCATTTTCAAATTGGGATATAATGGATTTGTTTTCAGATAAACTTCCCGAAATACGAAAAGCAAAAAAACTAATAATAGATTTAAGAAAAAATGGAGGAGGAAATGGAGCTGTAGGTCGTGAAATAATAAAATACCTCACAAAAGACACTATTCTTTATGGATCTAAATCACAAAGCAGATTACACATCCCCGTTTATAAGGCTTGGGGGAAATGGACTAATGCAAAAGACACTATAAATAATGCTTGGAAAAAACAATCATATTTGTCTTATCACGACCAATATTATTATGACTTTCCATACGAACCTTACTCCACATCGAATATGGATATATCAAGAATTGAAATTCCTACAGTTATATTAATTGGACACAATACAGCCTCAGCTGCGGAAGACTTCTTAATTTATGCAGACAATCAAGAAAATATGACTAAAATTGGTGAACCAACTTTTGGAAGTACAGGGCAACCAATGATATTTAATTTGCCGAATGGAGGAACTGGTCGAATTTGTACAAAAAAGGACACATATCCAGATGGGCGAGAATTTGTGGGTTATGGAATTAAACCAGACATCGAAGTAAAAAAAAGTTTTTCTGATTATATGGAAAATAAAGACCCTGTTTTAGAAAAAGCAATTGAATATCTGAACAAAAAATAACTGGTGGCAACAACGGCTATACTTAATTGCTTAGTTCTTTGCTACTTTGGGAAAATTTCCGATTTTCCCAACTTGGTTTTGTACTTAGAAAGTTAAGTGCTAAATTGTCGCAACTAAGCATAGCCAACACGTTGCCAACCATTAAAAAAAACACTCTAAAACTCGAAAAAAACATACTTGTCAAGTTTTCGGTAGCACACTATTTTAAATCATAGTTTCTTTGTGCCATAATTTAAAACACAAATATTATGGACAAATACAACACATTTAAAAGTTTACACAATCAAGATAC
>JAKITD010000060.1 GCA_021648265.1 Flavobacteriaceae bacterium
AAAGAATGGCGCCTTTTATCAATTCGCTGACGTAATACTTTTTAATAAACTGTTCCAGTTTTTGCTGGATAATTGAAAAGCTGCTCATGCTCCGAAAATACTATAAACTTTTTTAAAACTTGTTAAGCTTTTTATAACAATAAATGTGTCTAAAAAAGAAACTTCTAATTAATCAAAAGCTTTTTAACCTCTTGTTGATTACTTGTTGAAATAACAACAGTATAAGCTCCTTTGGCTAAATGACTAACATCAATATTTACAGTACTTTCTCCAGATAGTTCTTTAAAATAAACCTTCTTTCCTAAGATATTGTAAATTGTTATTTCTTTGAGGTTTTCAGCTTTTATCGTTACTGTTTCGTTTGTTGGGTTTGGGTAAATTAAAAAATCAAGTAAGCTGTTGTCATTAATGTTAAGGTTTTCAGAGAATTGGACTAACCAAACATCAAAATCTCCATAATTTAAAGAAACATCTCCATCATTTGAATTACTTTCGCCTAAAGTTACTATAGAGCCATCTTCATTAATTAATGCTTTATGGGATTCCTCATTACCGCTACCTCCAAAAGATTTTTGCCAAATTATTTCACCTTCTACTGTTGTTTTAAAAATCCAAGAGTCTCTTTCTCCATTATTCTCAGTAAGATTCCCGTCATTTGAATAACTACTACCAGAAAATAAAAAACTATTATCCGTTTCTTGATTAGCAAATAATATATAATCATTCTCACTTCCTCCATAGGATTTTTCCCATTCAATAGAACCGAAAGAATCAACCTTAACAACCCAAGCGTCTCTATTACCATAGTTAAAAGAAACGTCTCCATCTACAGAATCACTAAATCCTGTTACTAAATATCCTCCATCTATTGTTTGAGTTATATCTTTTGGGATATCAGTTTCGGTTCCTCCATAGGATTTTTCCCATTCAATTAAGCCTACAGAATTAATTTTAACAACCCAATAATCAGAAACTCCATTGTTTATAGTTATATCCTCATCATTTGACTTTGTTTCACTTGCAAAAATAAAGCCTCCATCATTTGTCTGAAGAATAAAAGCAGCTTCTTCATGGTCACTTCCTCCATAAGATTTCTCCCATTCAATAACACCAAGATTGTCTATTTTTATTATCCAAACATCTGAACCTCCATGATTTAGGGAAACGTCTCCATCATTTGAATATGTGTCAGATAATATCACATAACCTCCGTCTAAAGTAGAAATAACTTTTCCACCATGTTCAGAATTTGAACCTCCGTAAGAATTTTGCCATTCTATATTTCCTCCTGAATCTAATTTTAAAACCCAAATATCCGATAAGCCATGATTTCCTGTTACATCACCGTCATTTGAACTGCTCCTTCCAGAAATAATATATCCCCCATCTGAAGTTTGGATTATATTATAAGGGGTTTCCCAAGCGCTTCCGCCATAAGAGTTTTGCCATTCTATATCAAATGAATCTGATAGTTTAACAACCCAATAATCACCTGCACCATTATTACCTGAAACATCAATGTCATTTGAAGCGCTCCGACAAGTAAAAACATACCCACCATCTAAAGATCTAATAAAAGAAGTGCGAAGCTCCTCGAAACTTCCTCCATAGTTTTTTTCAAATTCTATGATAGGTTGTGAAAAACTAATTATTGAATTGATTATTAAAGCTATAAGTAAAACTCTTTTTTTCATATTTGTTATTTTTAATAAGTAAAAGGTAATTGATTGATAGAAAACCAACAACCTTTCTAAAATATTTATATCTTAAAATTAATAGACTTGGTTGCTTCTAAAATTGAATTAGCCACAAAATAAGTTAAAAAAGTAAAATCTTCTTTCAATTGTGCTTCTTGAAGGTATTTATAATATGCCTTTTTTTGTTCTTGTAAAACAAGTACAGGTGGCAATCCGTATTTTAAAGCCATTACTAACATTAGTAATCTTCCAACTCTTCCGTTGCCATCAGAAAAAGGGTGAATTT
The DNA here is from genome assembly GCA_021648265.1 of Flavobacteriaceae bacterium. GTDB lineage: Bacteria > Bacteroidota > Bacteroidia > Flavobacteriales > Flavobacteriaceae > Marifrigoribacter. The sequence continues at coordinate 1,984 of JAKITD010000060.1, forward strand.
GCTCAAACAGAGCATGTGATTTAGCAATGTGTTCTATTTTATCGTTTGTTGTGTTGTTGAAATCCTCTAATAATTCTGATATCTTCTTTTCAATAGAAAGAAAATTGGCGGTTGGAACATAGGAGCCTAATATTCGAACTGGATGGTTTCTAAACTCTCCTGCACTTTCAATAATACCAGACATTAATAGCTTGTGAATTTCTAGAATATCGTTTGTTTTTAATTGACGATTTCTTACAATCCCTAATGCATAATGGTAGGCTTTTTGATGATTAATTGCTTCTAATTGTTCAATTAAAGTTCTGTTTACAATAACTTTTTGTTGAAATAAAATCGCCTCCGTGTCTGCTTCGGTTAGTGTGCTTCCTTCAATTGAATTAGAGTGATACGTTAATTTTAATAATAATGTTTCTAAAACCTCTTTACTTTTTAAAATGTTTTCATTCCAATTTTCATCATAAAATGACAAAACTTGATTTTTAATAAAATCTAATTTTTCTTGAGCAATCGTTTCTAATCCAAAAAAATCTTCATATAAACTTTCAATTAATTCAATATGTTTTTTTCTAGGAAGAGATTTTCCTAATAACCAAGAGTTGATTGTAGGGAAAGAAACTTGCAAACGATTTGCTAGGCTAGATTGCGTGAATCCACCTTGTTTTTGTATTAATATGAGTTTATCTATGATGGTCATAATTCAAAACTTTATAAAGATACAGAAACTTTATAAAGTTTTGTAAATGTATAAAAAAATTTAGACAATCAATTATTAAGCTATTACCTTTGCCAAATCATTTTTACAAAATTAAATTATGTCTAAAAAAGTCAGAGTTCGTTTTGCACCAAGTCCTACGGGACCTTTGCATATTGGTGGTGTTCGTACCGCTTTATTCAACTATTTGTTTGCAAAAAAACACGGCGGTGATTTTGTGTTGCGTATTGAAGATACCGACCAAACACGTTATGTGAAAGGTGCTGAAGAATATATAATTGACGCTATGAACTGGCTGAATATTCCTTTTGATGAGGGTGTAACTACATCGCTTCGACTCCGCTCAGCGAACGATAAAATTGACCAAAAGGTTGGAAACTTTGGACCGTATCGTCAATCGGAAAGAAAAGACATTTATAAACAATATGCGGATCAATTAATAGCTTCAGGAAATGCGTATTATGCATTTGATACTTCTGAAGAATTAGGAATGCTTCGGAAAGAATATGAAGCCGAAAAAAGAACTTTTATTTATAATTGGCACAATCGTGAAGATTTAAATAATTCACTTTCGCTATCTTCTGAAGAAGTTTCAAAAAAACTAGAAGCTGGAGAAAATTATGTAATTCGGTTTAAATCGCCTACTAATGAAACCCTTCTTTTAAATGATATTATCAGAGGAGAAATTAAGATTGATACCAATGTTTTAGACGATAAAGTTTTGTTTAAAAGTGACGGTATGCCAACCTATCATTTAGCAAATATTGTAGATGACCATTTAATGGAAATCACCCACGTTATTCGTGGAGAAGAATGGCTGCCTTCCTTATCATTACATGTTTTATTATACAAATCTTTTAGCTGGGAAGCTCCTGAATTTGCACATTTACCATTAATATTGAAACCTGTTGGTAAAGGAAAGTTAAGCAAACGTGATGGTGATAAAATGGGTTTTCCAGTATTTCCAACACTATGGAAAACTGCCGAAGGAGATGCGTTTTCTGGTTATAGAGAAGATGGGTATTTTCCAGAAGCAGTTGTAAATATGTTAGCCCTATTAGGGTGGAATCCAGGTACCGAGCAAGAAATATTTAGTTTGGATGAATTGGTAGAAGCGTTTGATTTAAGTCGAGTAAATAAAGGGGGTGCTAAATTTGATCCTGAAAAAACAAAATGGTTTCAACAAAAATATATGCAAGAAAAATCGGATTCAGAATTAGCTATTCTATTTAAAGAATATTTAAATAACTGGTGTGATTCTGATATGCGATGGGACAATAATGAAGAGCGACTTATTAAAATAGTTTCCCTGTTAAAAGAACGAGCAACTTTTGTTTCGGATTTCTGGGAACAAGGAAGTTTCTTTTTTGTAGCACCAGAAAGTTATGACGAAAAAGCTTCTAAAAAAGCATTTAAGGAAGGGACTTCAGAAATATTAATTAAGGTAATTGAGCTTTTAAATGAAGTGGATGATTTTTCAGCTGAAAACATTTCAGATAAAATAAAAGGGTGGATTACTTCTCAAGAAATGGGTTTCGGAAAAGTAATGATGCCTTTCAGAATAGCATTAGTTGGCGCCATGAAAGGACCCGATGTTTTTGAAATTGCTTCTGTTTTAGGAAAAGAGGAAACTGTTGAAAGAGTTGAGAAAGTGATTGAGTTTCTTTCTTAAATCGGTCACTTCGATATAAATTTACTCCTATGGACGTAAATTCAATCAGTGACCTTGCATTGTAATGAGATAGCTTCTTTCTTAAAAATAAACAAACAACGAAAAGATAATCGTTGAGCTATTTCCTTCAAAATTAGTGTTTTCTAAATTTTTATCGTTTAATTTATTAAGCATATTGAAAACACCATATTGGTATTGAACGCTAACTCTAAATGTCTCCATTCCTCCAGAAATTCCTCCCATAAGATGTAGATTTATAGGTGAAATTTCTTCAATATCTACTGCTTTTAAAGAATCATATCCGTCTAAAATATATTCTTCAAACTGCTCTTGATCTACTTTTAATTTTCCAGATATATTTAAAATTGGACCAAATTCTATTGATAAATGATGTTTGATAATATTATAACTTCCTAAAAAATTAATCTGTACTCCTTGTATTTTATAATCTATAAATTGAGTTTCAAAACTGTTATTAGCATCTCTTCCGAAGATTTCTACTTTATTACTATAAAAACTTAGCCCATAAATTAAATCGAAATTGTTTCGGAAAGCACCACGAGTAGTAAAACCAGCCATAAATCCGTTTCCTTGTTTGGTGTTTAAATCGGAGGTATTAATATCATACAATGAATATCCACCCGTTAATCCTAATCGATTATAGTGGTCGAAATTACGTTGCGAAAATGAATTCTGAATAAATAAAAAAGTTAAGGTAACGAAAAGTAGGTTCTTAAGACTCATAAATTAAAGTGGGTTGATAAGGCTGCTAAAATAGCTTTATTTTCGTATCTTGAACGAAACTATTAACTAATAAGTATATTTAACTATGAGTAATTTAATTGGTCTTCCTATTATTATTATAATAGGGTTTTTTCTACTGTTTCAAGTGTTCTTTATGGTAAAGCAACAAACAGCAGTTATTATTGAAAATTTCGGGAAGTTTTCGAGTATTCGAACTTCCGGATTGCAACTTAAAATTCCTATTGTACAACGTATAGCGGGAAGAGTAAATCTTAAAATTCAGCAACTGGATGTAATGGTGGAAACCAAAACAAAAGATGATGTTTTTGTAAAACTGAAGATTTCTGTTCAGTTTCAAATTATTAGAACCAATGTGTATGATGCTTTTTATAAGCTTCAAAGTCCGCATGACCAAATCACTTCCTATGTATTTGATGTGGTTCGTGCTGAAGTTCCAAAAATGAAATTAGATGATGTTTTTGAACGTAAAGACAATATTGCTATTGCGGTAAAACGTGAATTAAATGAAGCAATGATTAACTATGGGTACGATATTATCAAAACTTTGGTAACCGATATTGATCCAGATATACAGGTAAAAGAAGCGATGAACCGTATTAATGCAGCGGAACGTGAAAAAGTTGCCGCAGAATATGAAGCAGAAGCTTCTCGTATTATGATTGTTGCAAAAGCACGTGCTGAAGCAGAAAGCAAGCGTTTACAAGGACAAGGTATTGCAGATCAACGGCGTGAAATTGCTCGTGGATTGGAAGAAAGTGTAGATGTGCTTAATAATGTGGGGATCAATTCGCAAGAAGCGTCGGCTTTAATTGTAGTAACACAACATTATGATACACTTCAGTCTTTGGGCGAAAAAACCAACTCGAATTTGATTTTAATGCCAAACTCGCCTCAATCAGGATCTAATATGTTGAACGATATGATTGCTTCATTTGTAGCAAGTAACCAGATTGGTGAACAAATGAAAATAGATAATGAAGCAAAAGGAATTGTAAATAAAAAGAAAAATAGACCGAAGCCTCCTTCTGAGGATTTTGAGTATTAGAAATTTAATTTTATGAATTTGTAAAAAGATAGTTTAGGTGTCCTAAACTATCTTTTTTACATGGAAAACAAATATTCTTTAACTTTGGCATTTTAAAATAATCTGTTTGAAAAATAAATTCTTTACACAAGGTAATCCTCACTTAGCTTTATTAAGTTTTGTGCTTTATCCTTTTATTGTTTTTGCTCTTATTGGATTGTATTTAATTCCATTTAGAGTTGGTTATTTAAAAGAAATACTTGGGTTTGGTTTTTTTTCGCTTTTAGTTTATTTTAGTTTTCTTTTGATTAATAGTAGCAAAATAAGAAAATGGTGGTTGCTTTTTTCAAGCATTGTATTATCAACTATCATTTTTATTAAACTATCCTTTTATTACTTTTATAGTGTTAAAATAACCTCTTCGGCTGTTTTTGTAGTTTTAGAAACCAATATTAATGAGGCTTCAGAATATTTAAGCACTTACATAAATGGCTTTGTAATTATAACTTTTATAGTTGCTTTTCTTCCTGTTTTTTACCTTCTAAAAAGTTGTCTTAAAGGAAAAGATAAAGGTTCTATACTTGAAATTGTTCTATGTATTAAATTGAAATCGTATCGAATAAAAATAATTTATCTCCTTCTTTTTATTATTTCAAGTTATATGATTTATTGGAAGTTTCGACAAGAAAATTTTTTGTTTTCAATAGCAAAATCATATAAAGAATATAAAGAAACTAAGTTGTTATTAAAAAACAATTTAGCAAAACCAGAAAGTGATGTTTTGACTAATGTGGTTGGTCATGATCAGCCTCAAACCTACGTGGTTATTATTGGCGAATCTACCTCTAGGTGGCATATGCAAATATATGGTTACGGACGCGAAACAAACCCTTTGCTTACTGAAATTAAAAAGGAATTATTTGTTTTTAACGATGTAATAACACCAAATGTTCATACCATTACTGCTATAGAAAAAATTCTTACCCTTTCTGATACTAAAAATGCAAATAAAAAAGAAAACGGTTCTGTTATTCAATTAGCAAATCAGGCGGGTTTTAAAACCTATTGGATTTCCAATCAAAAACCTGTTGGGTATTACGAAAGTATTCCAACCTTAATTGGGAGTGCTGCAAAAATTAAAAAATTTATAGCCACCGATAATTATAATTACGATATTTATGACGAAAGTTTACTTCCCTATATTGAAAAAGCTTTACAAGAAAAACATTCTAAAAAAATAATTTTTATTCATTTAATAGGAACCCACGTAAGTTACCATAAAAGGTATCCTAAAAAGTATAATGTATTCAATAATGAATTTGATAACCTTAAGTTTAAACATAAAAAAGCAATAGAGTATGTTAACACATATGATAATGCCGTCTTGCATAATGATTATATAGTTCGGTCGATTATTGAAAAAGTAAGAAAAAAAGACATTAATGGTTATGTTTTATATTTTTCAGATCATGGAGATGAAGTTTTTGATACTATGGATTTTATTGGACATAATGAATACCACGGAACCAAGCCAATGTATGAAGTTCCTTTTGTTTTATGGCTTTCAGAAAAATATAAAAAGAATAACCCTTCATATTTAACTATAAATTCAATGTTGGATAGAAGGTATGGTCTTGAAAACTTTATTCATAGTTTTTCAGATTTAAGTCTAATAAAATTTGATAGTTTAAACCTTTCAAAAAGTATTTTTAATTCCAGTTTTATCTATCAACCACGAATCATTAAAAAGAATCAAAATTATGACTCGGATTAAAAAATATTCCCTAGTTTTTTTACTTTTTATTGTTTCTGTATTTTTATATAAATACAGTCCATATCGGGTTGAATTTATTGGGAATTATCATAAAATTTGGGCTCATAGAGTTGATAGTAAAGAGAAGTTAAAGGCAGCATTATTGTTTTATGATGGTGTAGAATTAGATCTTGTTTTTAAAGCAAATGAGAATGTTTTAGATGTAAATCATCCACCAACAAAATCTATTAATTTAAGCTTTGAAAATTATTTATCTGAAATAGAAAATGAACCCTATTTATGGTTAGATATTAAAAATCTTACTGCTGAAAATTCAGAATTAATATTATCAAAATTAATTAAGGTTTTAAATAAAAAAAAGTATTCTTTTAAAAAAGTATTAATTGAAACACGTTATCCTGAAGCGCTGCCAATTTTTACAAAAGAGGGGTTTATTACCAGTTATTATTTGCCTTTTGGCTTACATAATAAATCTGTTTCAGAGTTAAATATAGAAATAACTAAAATTAAGTCTGTTTTAAAAAATCAACCTGAAATAGGAATCTCATCAGATTATAAAGATTATAATATCTTGAAGAAGCACTTTCCTGATAAAAACAAATATCTATGGATGATATCTTCAATAACCGAAAGAGGGTTTGCTAAAACACGTTCTATTTTAAAAGACGAAAAAGTAAAAGTAGTTTTAGTTCATTATAAATCCCCTTCTGGGAATAGATAATTCATTTAGAAATTAAAGGTTTTTTGCCTCAAGCACCAACACCTCATTTTTATCATCCAAAGCTTTGGCGATAAAGTCTTTGATGTCGTCGTTGCGTTCTTGTCCGTTGTTAAGGAGAACCCCTAAACTTATCATGGTTACGATTCTAGTTCCTGCTTTTTTTAATGCTGTTCCGAAGAAGGGTTGAAGCTCTTCGTAAGTGATGTTTTTGGCTAATTCTTGGATTTGCTTTTTTACCTCTTCTTGTTTTTCTGCTGGAAATTTCGTGTACTTTTTTCCAAAACGCATGGTTTTGTTAATAGCAGAAATTTGCGGTCTTTGCTGTTGTGTTTGTTGTTTAGGCTTCTGCTTTGCCCAAGAATCACGTAATCCAACGGTTTTATTGAAAACTAATTTATCTGAATTACTATCATCATCAACATTAAAATAACCCAATCGTTGAAACTGAAAACTATCTCCTTTTTTAACCGTAGCTAAACTTGGTTCTAAAAACCCTTCGGAAATAGTTAATGAATTCGGATTGATAAAATCCATAAACGTTTTATCATTATGAGAATCTGGTGCTTCTTCGGTAAAAAGACGATCGTACGAACGGATTTCAGTTTTAATTGCGTGTTTTATAGAAACCCAATGTAGTGTCCCTTTTACTTTTCTTAAACTAGCTTCTGTTCCTGTTCCGCTTAAACTATCTGGGTCGTAGGTACAATGTATTTCGATGATATTTCCTTCGGTATCTTTTACAACTGATTCTCCTTTAATAATATAGGCGTTTTTTAAACGGACTTCTTTTCCTAAAGTCAGTCTGAAATATTTGCTGTTTGCTTCCTCTTTAAAGTCTTCTTTTTCAATATATAATTCTCTCGAAAAAGGAACTTCTCTAAAACCTGCACTTTCATCTTCTGGATTGTTTTCAGCTTTTAAAAACTCTTCTTTTCCTTCCGAATAATTAGTAATCACCAATTTCACTGGATTTAAAACCGCCATTACCCGAGGTGCAATTTTGTTTAAATCTTCCCGAATACAGAATTCTAACAAAGAAACATCAATCAAATTTTCGCGTTTGGCAACACCAACAGCTTCAATAAATTTTTTGATGGCATTGGGTGTATAACCTCTTCTTCGTAATCCTGAAATGGTTGGCATACGAGGATCGTCCCAACCAGAAACGACGTTTTCTTCTACCAACTGAAGTAATTTCCGTTTACTCATTATGGTATAACTTAAATTTAAGCGCGCAAACTCTCGTTGTTTTGGAGGTTTTGGTAATTCATGTTTTGCGTAAGAATATACTTCATCTCGAAACCAATTATAAAGCTTTCTGTGAGGTTTAAATTCCAAAGAGCATAGCGAATGCGAAACCTGCTCGATATAATCGCTCTCGCCGTGTGTCCAGTCGTACATTGGGTAAACACACCAATCGTTTCCTGTACGATGATGGGCTTTCTTTAAAATACGATACATAATAGGATCCCGCATCAACATATTCGGATCTTCCATGTTGATTTTTGCGCGTAGAATATGAGTGCCTTCTTCAAATTCTCCTGCTTTCATTCTTCGGAAAAGATCGAGGTTTTCCTCTACGGTTCTATCTCGAAACGGGCTGTTGGTTCCTACCTGAGTAGGCGTTCCTTTTTGCTCTCGCATTGCTTCAGAAGATTGAGAGTCGATATATGCTTTACCGTTTTTAATGAATAAAATTGCCCAATCATATAATTTCTGAAAGTAATCTGAAGAATACAATTCTTGATCCCATTTGTAACCCATCCAAGCAATGTCTTCTTTGATGGCGTCTACATATTTCTGTTCTTCTTTTGCTGGGTTGGTATCGTCAAATCGAAGATTAACAGGAGCATTGTATTTTTCACCCAAACCGAAACTAATTCCGATGGCCTTGGTGTGTCCAATATGTAAATAACCATTGGGTTCTGGAGGAAAACGGAAGCGTAAATCCTCGCGTTTTAATCCGTTGGCTAAATCTTCTTCTATAATTTGCTCAATAAAATTGAGTGGTTCTTTTTGTGTTGACATAATAATCCTTTAATAAGTTCTACTTTTGTACTGAAAGTTGAAATTAATACGATACAGCAAAGTGCGGTATGCAAAAATAGTTGAAATGAGCACGATACGGTTAAAAAACATAAAAATTTATGCCTTTCACGGTTGTTTGGTTGAAGAAGGACAAATAGGATCTGAATATTTAGTGAATCTTTCGGTGCGAGCTAATTTGGATAAAGCGGCAAAAACAGACGAATTATCAGATACGGTTGATTATGTATTACTTCAGAAAATTGTTGCTGAAGAAATGGCAATCCGTTCTAAATTATTAGAACATGTAGGAAGACGTATTGTAGATAAGGTTCTATTAACGGTGGGTTTAGTGAACTTTGTAAAAGTAACGGTGTCGAAGGTAAATCCGCCAATTGGTGGTGATGTTGCGGAAGTCAGTATTACTTTGATTGGGAAACGGTAGCGTTTTTTTGATGATGTATGGGTTACGACACATTCTGCTTAAAATTCTTTGCTAACCAAATTTTACAAATTAGTTTTAACATAATTGTTTATTATATTTTATATTTGCAATCTCGTTAAATGAGATTCCTGCCTTTGTAGGAAATTGGGCGTCGTGGCCGAGTGGCTAGGCCGGGCTCTGCAAAAGCTCTTACAGCGGTTCGAATCCGCTCGACGCCTCAAATTAAACTCCAATATTTCTATTGGAGTTTTTTGTTTAATATAATAATATTACAGCGGTTCTCCCGATGCTTCGGGACGCTCGACGCTTCAAAAAAAAATTAGTTTTTTTACTTGAGTTTTTTTATTTATTCTAAAGTTTCAATTTTATCCAACCCTTTTTGAATCCCTTCCGGAAAAATACCTTGAAGTAAAAGAATTACTCCAAAACCAATAATTAAAATACTTACCCATTTTTTTGTTTTAATAATAAAACGCGGTGTTAAGTTGCTTTTGAGTCTTTTTGCAAGGAATATTTTTAATAAATCGGTTGTAAATAGTGTAATCATTACGGTAGCTAGAAATAATAACACACCATTTTTATGGGTGGTTACTGCTTGTGCAATAACAATGGTAGCAATCCAACCTGCTAAAACTCCAAAATTGACAAAGTTTAAAAGAAAACCTTTTAAAAAGAGTCCGCCATGGTTCTTTTTAGTATTTACAGAATAATGTTCCCTAACAATTTTTATAAACGATTTTGAAGTTCGGATATAAGAAATAGCTCCAAATGCGATTAAAACCATTCCTCCAAAAATTAATAATGCAGGATCGTCTTTTACTTTTTCTAATATCTGATTGGTACTATAAAAAGCTATTAATATAAAAAGCACATCGGAAAACAAAGCTCCTAAATCAAAGAATACTGCGGCTTTAAATCCTTTGGTAATACTGGTTTCTATAAGGGTGAAAAATACGGGTCCAATTGCAAAAGCAAGAAGAAATCCGTAAAAAACTGCATATTGTAATCCGTCGGTCATGGTTTTACAAAAATAGTAAAAAGACTTATGATAGTACGACTTAAGATAAACGACTTAAAAACTTGAAATAAATATTATATTTAACTCTAAAGTGTTGCAAGAACTAAAACAATGTTTTCATGTGTTTCATGAGATAGCCACGTCACTCGTGCCTCGTTTCTTGCTAAGACAATACTATTAATGAACGAAATGAATAGCTCCTCCAGCTAATTTTTTCTGTTTAACGTTTTTTGGGTTTCCGTAGATAACAATATCTCCGCCAGCGGTTACTTTCGCATCTAAATTATTTGTAACATAAATTTCTGCATTACCTGCTGCGGTTATTCTAATGATTGAGTCTTCTGTTTTTAAATCTTTTCCTTCTACAATTCCACCAGAATTAATAGTAATATCTTGGTTTTTAGAAGTTCCAGACACTTCAACAATTCCTCCAGAAATAGCTTTAATAGTAACTGTGTTTACTTTAAGTCCTACTTTTATTTTTGCTCCTTCTTGGGATCTGAGTTCAATTTTGTTTTGTTCAATTAAATTATTTACTACAATTATACTTCCTTCATTGGCATCAATAATAGAAATATTAGTGAAATAAACTTCTACAAATGTATCTTCTCCTTTAAAACGCTCATCGATTTCCATTCTAATTTTTAACTTTCCGTTTTCGTTAAGTATCTTAACGCTTCCTGTATTTTCTCCTTTTATAACAACTTTATTTTCAATTGATTGAATTAAATTAACCTCAATTAAATCGTATATTTTTAATTCGCTAAAATCACCAACATCTCTAGTAACTGTTCTTTGAGCAAAAGTTGAAAACGTAATTAATAATAAATAAAATAGTGTGAAATTTTTCATAATGTTATATATTTAATAGATTGTTTTTTATTTAATGAGATAGCTGCGTCTCCCGATAGATATCGGGACTTGTGTCGTTTCTCGCTAAGAAATCAATTTTCTTCTTGATGTCCTAACATTTCAAAATCCAATACTTTTCTAACTAAATCGGCATTTTTAACTCGTACATATACTTCGTCTCCTAATTGATAAGCGTTTTTAGTTTTATTTCCTATAGCCGCAAATTCCTCTTTATGAAACATATAATGATCGTCACGCATATCTTGCAAACGTACCATTCCTTCACATTTATTGGAAATTATTTCTACATAAATTCCCCAATCGGTTACTCCAGAAATGACTCCTAAGAAATTCTGATCTTTTCGATCTGCCATATATTTAACCTGCATATATTTAATACTGGCACGTTCTGCTTGTGAAGAAAGCCCTTCCATTTCGCTACTGTGAGCACATTTATTTTCATATTCTTTTTCGTTTGAAGATTTTCCGTTTTCTAAATAATGTTGCAATAAACGATGCACCATTACATCTGGATATCGACGAATAGGCGAGGTAAAATGTGTGTAATAATCGAATGCTAATCCGTAATGACCAATATTATGTGTGGTATAAACCGCTTTACTCATCGACCGAATTGTCAAGGTATCTATTAAGTTTTGTTCTTTTTTTCCTTGAACATCTTTTAATAATCTGTTTAAGGAATTTGCTGTAGATTTTTTATCTCGAGTATCTAATTTATAACCAAAACGTTTGATAATATTTTCTAAAGCTGCAATTTTTTCATCGTTAGGTTCGTCGTGAACTCGATAGACAAATGTTTTTGGTGGTGATTGTTTTCCTATAAATTCTGCTACACTTCGGTTGGCGAGTAACATAAATTCTTCAATCAATTTATTAGCATCTTTACTTTCTTTAAAATAGACTCCTTCCGGGTTATTTTCTTTATCTAAAATGAATTTTACTTCCACTTTATCAAACGAAATAGCTCCTTGTTTCATCCGTTTTTTCCGAAGGATTTTTGCTAATTCATCTAGCTTTAGAATTGCTTTGGTGATTTCTGGTTTTACTGTGTATTCTTTTCCTGTTATGGAAATTTCTGAAGGGATTGTTACTTCACTTCGGCTCCGCTCAGTGACCGAGTTTGATGATATTCCTTCCTTCGTAGGAAAAGATTCAATCACATGTTGTGCTTCTTCATAAGCAAAACGGGCATCACTATAAGTTACTGTTTTTCCGAACCATTTATCGATTACTTCCGCTTTATCGTTTATTTTAAAAACGGCTGAGAAAGTAAATTTTTCTTCGTTAGGTCGAAGGGAACAAGCGTTGTTTGAAAGTACTTCAGGAAGCATCGGCACCACACGATCTACCAAATACACCGAAGTGGCGCGTTCATAGGCTTCATCGTCTAAAATAGTTTCAGAAACTAGGTAATGTGAAACATCTGCTATATGAATTCCTATTTCGTAATTTCCATCATCCAATATTTTAAATGAAAGGGCGTCGTCAAAATCTTTTGCATCTTTTGGATCAATCGTAAAAGTTAAATCCGTTCGCATATCGCGACGCTTTTTTATTTCAGCTTCATTGATAGATGTGTCTATATTATTTGCATAGTCTTCTACTTCTTTAGAAAATTCATAAGGCAATCCAAATTGTGCTAAAATGGAGTGAATTTCTGTATTGTGATCTCCTGGTTTTCCGAGTACTTTGATTACTTTTCCGAAGGGAGAATCCTTTTTTTCTGGCCAATTTTCAATTTCAACCAGTACTTTTTCTCCGTCTTTTGCTCCGTTAAATTTATCTTTCGGAATAAAAATATCGGTGTACATTTTTGTATCTTGACATTCTACAAATGCAAATCTTTCTTGTATTTGTATTACTCCTACAAACTCTGTTTTTTTTCTCTCAATAATTTCAGTTACTTTGCCTTCTTGCTTTCCGCCCTTTCTTCTTTTAAACACATAAACTTCGACGGTATCACCATGTAAAGCGTGATTTAAATTTTTACTGTTAACAAAAATATCTTCTTCTAAATCATCGATAATTATATATGCTTGGCCTCTGGAAGTTACATCTGCTTTTCCAATATAATAATTTTTAGAGGGTTTAATAATATATTTTCCTCTGTCTATTTCTTCAATTTTTTCTTCTAATTGAAGTTTTTTTAAATTCTTAATAATCAAATTTCTGGTACTCGTATCCCTAACTCCAAGGCTTAAAGCTATTTGTTTGTAATTTATTGGATTTGTCCCTAATTCTCGATATTGCTTTCTTAAAACGGTAAGGATACTCTGGGTAAGATTGGTATTGTTTGAATTATTTGAATTGTTTCGTCTCTTATTTCTTTTCGACATTGTTTAATTTTAATTAGTGCAAAAGTACGTTATATAATTTTGTTTGATATTATTAAATTATTATCTTAAAATTACCATTAATGAAGCGTTTGTGTTTGCATCTTTTAAATATGTTTTACTTTTGTTGTTAAATTAAAGAGATACCTGCTGAAGTTTATATTGAGCGTCCCGATTATTCGGGAGAAATATATGTAATTGTATGAAAGGTTTTATCACCATAGCAAATTTTACCTATCAAAGTGAATATGTCGTTTTAAAATTACTGCTTCAGCGGGAAGAAATTCCATTTGTTTTTTTAAATGAAATAGCTTCTTCTATTTTACCTATCACTATTCAAGGAAAAGGAGGAATAAGACTTCAGGTTCATAAAAAAGATGAAAAGCAAGTTTTAAAAATTATTAACGATTTAAGCAGTGATGCTTCTTTGGAAATTGTTTAGATAATAAGGTTACTTCGATACTAAATTACTTAAATTTATGGTATTGTTTATTATATTATTTTGATTAAATATTAAGAATTTTCACTTATCAACAACTACTATATAATATATTTCTTTTTTAATAAATTTTAAATAAAAAATGATGCTTATTATTGCTTGTTAACATGTAGCATAACTTTTTTAATAAATGTTTTGATATTGAGTTAACTAAAGTTTACAGGAAGATATCAACAGTATTTCAACAGTTTTCTTTCCTTAAAAATAACTAGATAGCTATTCCTGTTAACAATTGTTGATTACTCTAATTAACAGTAATTATTTAATAAGTATTTTTAGTTTTTTAGTTGAAAACCTCCTTTTTTAACACGATAACTTTTCTAAAAATGAAGGCTAACTTTTTAGGTTTATTTATTTAATTTTTTCTATGTATTTTTTAATTTTACCAACCAAATTTATTTTTAGTAATTATATTAACAGCTGTTAACAGGTTATTAACTTAGTTATTATTGTAAATAATATAATTTATTAGAAAAAAAAAGATTACTTCGTCGTTCCTTCTCGTAAAGACAAATATAATATCTTTGTTAAGAATTGAAGTTTAATTTAAAAGATATCCCTGCTGGAGTTTATTTTGAGCAGAGTCGAAATACAAAGAATACATATGAAAATAGCCATAGGAAACGATCACGCAGGACCAGAATACAAACAAGCAATTATTAGTTACCTTGAATCTAAAGGAATTGAAGTAACTAATTACGGAACAGATACCGAAGCAAGTGTAGATTATCCAGATTATATTCATCCAGTTGCTAACGATGTTGCTAATAATAAAGTGAATTTAGGAATTATTATTTGTGGATCCGGAAATGGTGCTGCAATGACTGCTAATAAACATCAAAAAGTGCGAGCTGCTCTTTGTTGGACAAAAGAGTTGGCTGAATTAGCAAGACTTCATAACGATGCAAATATTTTAAGTATTCCAGCTCGTTTTACCAGTATTCCACAAGCAGTTGCGATGGTTGAAACTTTTTTAAATACCAATTTTGAAGGAGGACGTCATCAAACTAGAGTCGATAAAATACCTTGTAAATAATTGATGGAAAATCACCAAAATCATACACATTCTCACAATCATGATCACGGTGATTTAAAAGGAAAAAAACTCCTTTTTACGATAGTTTTAAATACAGTTATTACCGTTTCTCAAGTAATTGGTGGACTTATTTCTGGGAGTTTATCTTTACTTTCAGATGCGTTACATAATTTTACGGATGTTATTTCATTAATCATTAGTTATATAGCTAATTTATATACTAAAAAAAAAGCATCTCATTATAGAACATTTGGTTATAAACGAGCCGAAATAATCGCAGCTTTTGTTAATTCTGCTTCCTTAGTAATTATTGCTTTTTATCTTTCGTATGAAGCAGTGATTCGTTTTTATAATCCCATTCCTATTGAAAGTAATTTAGTAATTTGGTTGGCGTTACTAGCGATTATTGCTAATGGTT
>JAKITD010000061.1 GCA_021648265.1 Flavobacteriaceae bacterium
TAGCTTTAAACTTATTAAAAAATGAAACTTCTAAAAAAATATCAATGAAAAGCAAAAGACTTGAAGCTGGCTGGAACGAAGACTATTTACTCAGAATATTGAATTTGAAAGTATGATTCTGCCCTGTTAGTTTATTAAAGAAACTCAACGTAAATAAATCTGAAATTTTATCTTCATTTGTTTCTTTAAAAAAGTTTAGTGAGAATGAAGGAAGACGATTGAATGCTGTTTATAATTATACCTTGTCAAATTTTCAAAAACCCATTACTTTAGATAGAATTTCTGAAGAAGCCGCAATGACTAAAAATGCTTTTTGTAAATATTTTAAAAAGCGAACCAACAAAACCTACACTACATTTTTAAATGAATTGCGTATTGAAAAAGCTTGTAGTTTACTTCAAACTAATACAGAGCATACCATAGCAGAAATTGCTGAAAAATCTGGCTTTCAGAATATTTCAAACTTTAATCGGAAGTTTAAGCTAATTAAATTGGTGTCTCCCAGAGTTTATAAAAGAAATTTTCTTTAATTTATATTTTAACTAACCACAAAGAACGCAAAGAGTTTACGCAAAGGACACAGAGCTCAATGATTGTTTTCAGGTTTGCTAATTTTTAAATTCTAATAAATAACAAGAAGCTCCTTTAAATTCTGTTTCTTCATAAACAGTGTAGTTGCATTTTTCTAATGCTTTGAGGGAAGCAGTATTTTCAACATTAACAATTGCCATTATTTTTTTGTCGGATAGATATTCAATACAACGATTGGTTAGACTATTAATCATTTCAGCAGTGAATCCTTTTCTCCAAAAGGGAGGTAAAAGTGCATATCCAATTTCATAACAGTCTTCTTCAAAAGGAGTGATTTTTGCAAATCCGATAACCTTGTTTGTTTCTAAAAGTAGTACTTTATAAAGTCCGTAATACTGGTTTTCTTGATTGGTATTTAATACCCATTCAAATTTTTCTTTTGCGACTTCTATGCTATTTCCTTTTCCTGAAATATTAAGCATTACCTCATCGCTACAAACTATGTCACAAAAAGCTTCAAAATCTGAAGCATTGTATTTTTGAAGTAGGAGTCTTTTTGTATGTATTTCCATTGGTAGTTTATTACTGCTAATTTATGTATATTTAGTGTATTATTTAACCACAAAGAACTCAATGGTTTTCATAATCCCGAATCGTCGGGACACAAAGAAATAAATTATGAAGAAGTTACTTTTCTTTTTATGTTTTGGATTGACATTTTCAGTTTTTGCACAGAATAATTCAAACTATGAGAAAGATAAAACGGATATTCTTGTCGTAATGAAAGCTCAAGAAATTGCTTGGTCTAATAATGACTTGGAAGGTTTTATGCAAGGTTATTGGAAAAGTGATTCGCTAAAATTTTATGGAGCAAGTGGACTAACCAAAGGTTGGCGACAAACTTTAGACAACTATAAAAATGGGTATCCTACAAAAGAACACTCGGGCACTTTGACCTTTAAAATTAATGATGTTTCTGCTATTGAAGGAAACTCCTATTGGGTGATAGGCAAATATTTTTTAAAACGAAACGTAGGTGACGCCAATGGTGTTTTTATAATAATTTTTAAGAAGATAGATGGCAAATGGAAGATTGTGGCGGATATGAGTTGTGGGTAGGAAAGGCTTTAGGCAAAAATGAATATTTTAGTTTTAAGAGAAGAAATCTTTGCTAAAGTTTATTTCTTTATGGGAATTCTCTCGTTACTTGTCCTTGCGAGGAGCAAATAAAAGGGCATTCGTTAACACAATTCTTATTGCGACGTGGCAATCTGCCTCTCGTTTAGCAACAAACAGATTGCCACGGCCATACTTCCCTCGCAATAACAAGTCATAAATTCTCTAACTCCAATTTCAGTTTTTTAGTCAGCTTTGCAACTACCAAATCATAAGAATGGTCGATTAATCCAAGGATTAGTTGATGAGGAACATTCATTTCAATTTCAATAGTGTTCCAATGTAGTTTGTTCATATGGAATGCTCCGTAGATGAGTCCGTCGTATTCTTCACGTAGTTCTACAGAACGTTCGGGGTCGCATTTTAAATTTATTTTTGAAGGATGATGTTCCAAACCAGAAAGCGCAAACATTTTACCCATTACTTTAAAAACAAGGGTTTGTTCGTCAAAAGGAAAACTTTCGGTGACTCCTTTTTTTGCAATGCAATAATTTCTAAATTCTTCTATGTTCAATTTTTAATGCTTAAATGGTTTAATTTTTGAATGAATTAAGAATACCTATTCTATCATTAAATCATTTACTCCTTCATCTACTCAATCCGATAACCCAAAGCGGGTGCATCATCAAAATAAATTAATAAGGTTTTTACTCCTATTTGTAAAGGTACAGAAAACTCGATTAAATTTTCTTTTTTTATTAATTTTGATACTTCATTTTGTTCCCCTCCGAAGGAAAAAGTTATTTCTTTTGGGTTGGTATTTTTAATTAAAAACTGAACTTCATCAAAGTACATTTCAGTATAAATAATTCCTTTGTTTGGAGTAATTATATCTGAAATTAATAAGTCCCTATTTATAATTAAAGGAATTTCAGAAAATTCTTGTTTACTCATTGATTCTAAAACCAATGCATCTTCAAAAATATCTGGATAGTGCGTTTTTATAAACTGTTTGGGAGGTGTTTTATAATAGAAATAACTAAGCTCTTTTATAAATTTCTGATTGTATTTTCCTGCTCCCCAAGTGGGGTCAAACAAATAGGATTTTCCATCAATTATCGCCACATTCCACATATGATTAGTATTGAACTCTTTCCCAATTCCTTCGATAGTTGTTTTGGTATCTCCTCGAACCAAATAATTGGTAATCCCTTGTAATTCGCATAGTTTTTCAAATAAAAACGCATAGCCTTCACAGACTGCGATACCTTTTTGAAGGGTTCGATTGATGATTTTATTACGTGTAATTTCCTCTTTTTTATTTCGTTCTCTATAGTTGCTAAAACGGTAATCGAATTTTTTATACTCGCTAGGTTCATAAGCAATATTTTGAATGATCCAACTGTAAATGGCCCGTACTTTTTCCTCTTCCGTTTGAAAATCACGGGTAATAAATTTTGAAATTTCTTCAGGTGATTCACATGTGTTTGGATATAATAATATCGTTGCGTCAATTCGTTCGTAATCTTGTGAAAACAAAGTTGTTGTAGCGAATACAAGTAGTAAAAAAAACTGTCTTTTACATAATTTCATACAAAACAGGTTTACTAGGAGTTGCATCATTTTGAAACGGAGCTATTTGTAAATTCAGCAAATAACTTCCATCTTCAATTTTATTTTTTACATAAATAAATTCTGTGATAGTAGCATCTAATCTTGGTGCTTCCGGATAATTCCAAAAAGCCCTATGTGCTAGTAAATTTCCATCGTCTTTTTCTTTATCTATGGAAGGCAAATCGATTAACAAATGTTTTACACCAATCTGTTTTAAATATTCGGCAGCTTCTTCTAATAAATAAACCCAATTGGTATTGGAGTATTTTCTATTCTTTTTTGAATTGGTATTCGGAAGGGTTCGTATTACAATTGCTTCAGGAGTTTTATTGTTTAAAAGATGTTTGATTTGCTTTTCTGAAATTACCAAATCTTGCCCTGAAGTTTCTGGCACAACAGTAATTACTTCCGATAGAAAAAAGAAAGTTTTTAAGATTTCATTTATTGAATAAAACTCGGGTGTAATATGCCCAATACATTCGGTATGTGTTCCGTGAGCGTGCGGATTAAATGCTATGTTATTAAAATTTACAGAGGATCCTTCGCTTACTTTTGCAATCCATTCACCGTCTTTTACAGGTTCTATTTTTGGCTGATCCAAATACCAAGCAATTGGGTTTTTATCGGAAGCTCCCAAAGGAATTGAAATATCTAATGGTTTGGATAAATCAACTTTTATCGACTTGTTATTAATTGTTAGTTGTGCAATCATTGGGTTAAGATACTGTTTTTTCTAATATTCATTAGATGACTTTGAGTCATCTAATGAATTTATTGAACATAAAATAAGTTACTTGCAATTCCATCGCTTAAGAACTTTCCTTTTTTAGTTATAATAAGTGTTCTGTCTTTACGAGGAGCTTCTTTTTTTAGAAGTAACGAAGAAACCTCTTGGTTAGAGTCATTTTGTTTGTTTTTATGAGATTGTTTCGTTGCTCCTGCGTCGCTCCTCGCAAAGACATACGACAATAAGCCTTCTTTTAAAGGTTTTTCTGCTTGTTTTAGTAAATAGTCAACATATTTCTTTCCAAAATCCTTTTCAATTTTTGCTAAAGAAACACCCCACATAGTCCGTAATCCTGTCATTATATATTCGTTATAACGATCTGTTTTTGTAAGTATTTCTCTTTCAATTGCCAATCTGTTTTCTGAAATGCTTTTGATGTATTTTATATTATTGCTTACATTCCAACTTCGTTTTTTTCCGTTGAAGGAATGTGCCGAAGGTCCAATTCCTAAATAGGATTTTCCTTGCCAATAAGCAGTATTATTTTTTGAAAAATAGCCTTCCTTTCCAAAATTTGAAAACTCATAATTCACAAACCCTACCTTTTCCATTTCTTCTAATAATAGTAGGTAATGATTATGTGAAACAGACTCTTCTACTGGTGGAATTTTTCCTGTCTTGATAAACTTTTCGAGGGCTGTTTTGGTTTCGACCGTTAAGGCATAACTGGAGATATGTGGAATTCCGAAATCTAAGGCGATTTGTAAATTTTCTTTCCAACGTTTATCACTCATTCCTGGAATTCCGTAAATTAAATCGATAGTGATATTATCGAAATGTTTGCTTGCTTCTCTAATGCAATTTCTAGCTTCTTCTGTATTGTGTGCACGATTCATTAGTTGTAAATCTTCCTCAAAAAAGGATTGGACTCCTATACTTAGGCGGTTGATGGGTGTTTTTGTTAATTTGTTGATTTGTTGATTTGTTAAGTCGTCGGGGTTGGCTTCTAAGGTAATTTCAGGATTTTCAATTACTTTAAAATTATTATATACTTCATCAATCAAAAATCGTAATTCTTCAATCGTTAATAAGGAAGGGGTTCCTCCTCCAAAATAGATGGTTTCTATGGGTTCTGTAATTTCCTCTTTCCGAAGTAACAATTCTTTTCCCAAAGATTTCACCAACTCTCCTTTTCGTTTTAAAGTAGTAGAAAAATGAAAATCACAATAATGACACGCCTGTTTGCAAAATGGGATATGGATATAAATTCCTGCCATCTATTTATAAATTCCAAATATTAATTACCAAATTCCAAAGTGGCATCATTCTGTTAAAATTTAAGTTTTTTAGCATTTTTAATATGCTGTAAATGATGACGGCAATGCCAATCGTAGATACATAAATTTTCTTCTAAAGTCAGTTTTTCGTTTCCTTCTGGATGAATAAAGGTTCTTTTAAAATCTTCTGAAATCATATTTTTCAACAGAAAAACCCAGCGTTTATGAAGTGATTTTAATAAAATAATAGCATCATTAATATCGTAATTGATTGTGTCTGGAAGTTCTGCCCAACGTGCCTCTTTATAAGGTTTAATGGTAGGATTTTCTTCGGTTAATGTGAGTTTAAAACGCGATACGCTGTTTATATGACTGTCGATACAATGATTTACAATCTGTTGTATATTCCAACCTTCTGCTCGGTATTTATAAGTCAATTCACTTTTAGAAAGTTCCTTTATTTCGTCTTCGACTTGGTTTGGAAAATTTTGTAATACTTGAATCCATTTTGTAATATGGTTTTCGGTAATTTGTTTCGGAAAATGCACTTCTCCAATTGGATATTTTAATTCTTCCAAATCCATCATTTCTTCACTCTTTTTTCATTCTGTTTTACAAAAGCCGACCAACCTGTATAACTTTTTCCGATTTCTACTCTACCTGAATTGTAAAAATGACAAACCGCAGCTGCAAGTCCGTCGGTGCTATCCAAATTCTTCGGAAGCGTTTTTAAACCCAACAAACTTTGTAACATTTTTGCTACTTGTTCTTTACTGGCGTTTCCGTTTCCGGTTATCGCCATTTTTATTTTTTTTGGCGCGTATTCTGTAATCGGAATATCTCTAGAAAGTCCAGCAGCCATTGCGACTCCTTGTGCTCTTCCCAACTTTAACATCGATTGTACATTTTTCCCGAAGAAAGGAGCTTCTATTGCAATTTCGTCTGGATGGTGGGTGTCTATAAGTTCAATAGTTCTTTCAAAAATTAATTTTAACCGAACATAATGATCTTCATACTTTTTTAATTGAAGTTCATTCAGCTGCATAAATTGCATCTTTTTATTCACTACTTTTATGAGTCCGAAGCCCATAATCGTAGTTCCTGGATCGATACCGAGTATTATTTTTTCAGAATTCATTTAAATTTTCAATGCTCGAATTAAAGATTTACTAATTTAGCTTTTTATGTTCGCAATGCGTCACAAATCTAAAGAATATCTTCTTGTCATTTTTAAAATATTAATTTTAGGAGTTACATTCGTATATATTTATATGAAAACCACTCAAAATGAAACGATTGATTTTAAAGATTTCTCGAATCAATTGTTTCAAGAGAAAGCATTCATTCCTGTTCTTGGTTTTTTGGTTCTAACAAGTTTAAATTGGTTTTTTGAAATATTGAAATGGAAAGCCGTCGTTTCTGAAATTAGTCAAATTTCGTTTTTTACTTCTTTGAAACAAAGTTTAGCATCTTTAACCGTATCCTTAGCAACACCAAACAGAATTGGCGAATACGGAGCAAAAACTTATTTTTTTAAGAAAGAAATTCGGAAACAAATATTACTTCGAAACTTTTTTCATAATAGTTTTCAGATGTTTGTTACTGTAGTTTTTGGAGGTGTTGGTTTGCTGTTTTTTTGGATATTTTACGGATTTGGATTCATATCTGAAACCGTTTTTTTTAAAGTTGGAGTTGCACTAATTCTAATTGGAATCGTATTTCTTCTTGCATTTATTTTTAGAAAAAACACCCTCATTTTTAAAGGCTTGACTTTATCAAACATCTATTTAAAATTCAAGCAAATTTCATCTAAAATAAAATGGAAAATGATGATTTTTTCGGTCTTTCGTTATTTGATATTTAGTTATCTGTTTTATCGATTATTGGTGTTTTTTGGGATGGAGATTAGTTTTTTTGAAGCATTGCCAATTATTTTCTCGATGTACTTATTAGCTTCTGTTTTACCCACCATTTTTATTTTTGACGTGGTGGTTCGTGGAGGAATTTCTTTGTGGCTATTTGGCTTAGCTGGTTTTTCGGAATTTCCTGTTTTAAGTACGGTGTTTTCGATGTGGATGTTGAATTTTGTGATTCCTTCAATTATTGGAGGCTATTATTTACTAAGTTATAAGCCTTCCAAATTATGATGATAATTGGACTTATAATAGGGGTTTTATATTTGCTGGTATTAGCTTATCTTTTTTTAGGAAATCTTAAAATTAAAGAATTTTTTTCGAAAGAAGATGTTTTAGAAAAAAATAAATTTTCTATTATTATTCCTTTTCGGAATGAAGCTAAGAATCTTTCGGAGTTGATGAATTCGCTTCAAAAAATTAATTACCCAAAAGATAGTTTTGAAATAATTTTTGTAGATGATGAGTCGGATGATAATTCGGTTAAAATAATTGAAACTGAGTTAAAAAATTTTGATAAAAGCTTTCCATTTAAAATTCTAAAAAACAAACGAAAAAGCAATTCGCCAAAAAAAGATGCGATTACATTAGCGGTTTCAAAAGCAAGATACGATTGGATTATCACCACCGATGCAGATTGTGAATTACCTATAAATTGGCTTCAAGTATTTCATAGTTTTATTATAAAAAAACAACCTTTATTAATTGCTGCTCCTGTGGGTTTATCGAATCAGGAATCATTTATTGGAAAGTACCAAATTTTCGATTTATTAAGCCTTCAAACAGTAACGATGGGCAGTTTTGGAATGAATAATTCTTTACTCTGTAATGGTGCGAATCTTTGTTATAAAAAAGAAGTTTTTAATAGTGTGAATGGATATGAAGGCAATAATCATATTGCTAGTGGTGATGATATTTTTTTGTTAGAAAAAGTTAAAAGTAAGTACCCAAATAAAGTTCAGTTTTTAAAAAGTAAAGAAGTAATTGTAATAACAAAAACGGAAGACAGTTGGAAAAAAATACTATATCAACGAATTCGTTGGGCTTCAAAAACGAGTAAGCAGCATAATTGGGTTTCAAAACTTGTTGGATTGGTAGTGTTTTTATGCAACCTTCTAGTAATTATCGGTGCTTTTTTAAGTTTTTTCAGTAATTATCATCTTCAATATTTCTTAGTTTTTTGGATGTTGAAATTAGTGTTAGATTTCCTATTTATCATTTCAACAGCAAGTTTTTTCAGAAATAAAATATCCTTTTTTAAGTTTATAATTTCATCTATTTTACACCCATTTATTACAACATTTGTGGTTGTGGGAAGTATAATTGGGACTTATTCTTGGAAAGACAGACAGTTTAAAAAATAATTTTTTACCTTTAGCCTAACCAAATCATTATAAAAAATGAAAAACCTACTTTCATATACTTTGATTGCATTTCTACTTTTTGCAGGTCAAGGTTTCGCACAAGAATCCTATTCCGTTAATGGAAAACAACTTACTTTAAAGACTGAATCGGAAGGCTCTATCACACTTCTTTGGAATATCATCGATGGAGAATACCGTTATTTTATTAAAAAAGGAAACAACATAACAGAACTTACCAACACAAAAACAGAGGGTCATTACCAGGATGAATACCTTCAAATTTTGCAGTCTAACACAAGCGATGAAAACCTTTCTGAAGATAAAGTAAAGCTCACCAAAGAGAGTCTTGCCGATTATTTTGATAAATATAACAAGCGGAAAGATCCAGATTATGTAGTTCCGGAAAATAATGTGAAGCTAAAAACAAGATTAGGTGCTTTTGCAGGAATTACCAATGCTGTTTATTCGCCAAATCCTACCAACCAAATACTCCCGACAATGGGATTAGAATTTGAAATCGTGGATCTTTATAAATTAAAAAGACACTCCTTAGTGGTTCAATTTAAACAAACTTTTGAAAGTTCGGACTATAAATATTCTGCTTCCCAATTTTCGTTAAGTTATCGTTTTAAGTTCGTTAAAAAAGAAAAATTAGATGTGTTTATCAATACTAAAATTGCGGGATATACTTTTCAAAGTATTCCGAAATTTGATGAAAACGATAATCCAATTCCTGACGAAAACGGCGATCCTATTATCGATTCTGATGATAGTTTTAGTGCTTTAATGAGCTTTGGACTTGGTGCAGATTATAAATTAGGAGACGGTTATCTTACTTTTCTTTACAGTGATATTGTAAGTGTTGTGGAAGGAAGCAATGGTGAGTTTCCTATGGATTTTACTATTGGTTATAAATTCAATCTTTAATAGATTTAAGACCGCTTCGCTGTTAGAATAAAGAGAAAAGACTTGATTGTTACTGACCATTAACTTTTAGGTGGTTATTTAAAAAAAATGTCTAAATTCATTAATCTTCATGTAATTCTTTGTTACCTCTGTGGTTAAAAGAAATTTGTGCTCTAAGAATTTGTCTTAATTATAATAGGTAATTTAAAGGTAGTTTTTACTGGAATTCCTCTTTTATATGCTGGTGCAATGGGTTGAAGTGAATCTAATCCTTGAATAATTTTGTGTTCTAAAAACGGCAATTGATTGCTTAAAATACTATCAATTTTCATGTTAGAAATAGATAACTCTCCTTTTTCATTTACAATAAAATCGATGATGATGGTTTCGTTAATATCTTTAGAAACTGTTGTGTTTTCAGACTGAATAGATTGGTATAAATGATTGATTAAGGTAGTTTCAAAACAAGATTTTTGTTGTTCTTTCTCAGTTTCATTTTCGCAATTCTGAAAAACTGGATATTGATCTACTTCTTTCCAGTTAATAGCTTTTATTTCTTCTTCTAGAAACGTTTCAGAAGAAATTTTTTCGGTTTCAAAAAACTGACTAGAGCTAAGTCCAAAGAAAATTAATAAAAGTAATAATATGCCGAACCCTTTATTTTTCACCTTCAAGCGTTTTTATATAATCTGTCCAATTGGTGTTTTTATATATATCGTCACCTAAAAACTTTAAAATAGGTAATAACTCTTCGGCAGTTCTAAACCCTGGTAAAGCTTGTAGAATATCCAACTCTTCATTTAGGAAAACAATGTTTGGATAGCTCATTTTTCCTTTTAAAAACCCTGCAGCTAATTCGTGATAACCTCTTCTTCCTTGATCCACAAAATTAAATACCTTTCCTTTAAAATAAATTTCATTTTTATCTTCTCCGTCTAATTTTACACAATAATATTTTTTATTAAGATAAGTCACCACTTCTTTGTTAGTAAAGGTAGTGGCGTCCATTTTTTTACACCAACCACACCAATCGGTATAAACGTCAATGATAATTTTTCTTGGAGCAGTTTTATTGGCAATTTCAGCTTCTTCAATGGTTAACCAGTTTATTTCTTGAGAAAATAATTTAGGGGAAGTGATTAAAAGGGTAAAGAATATTAAATATAAAATGCTCTTTTTCATTTTATAAAAATAGTTATTCTTAATCGAATAAAAAATTAGTATTCAAAATGAATTTCCTTTTTCAATTCGCTAATTCTATACTTTGCTAATTCTCGAAATTTTCCGGTTTCACCAAACCTTTTTAAATACTTTTCAAAATAAGCCAATACTACTTTTTTGTCTTTATAAAAACGATCGTAAGCCAATAATAATTGGTATTGCAGCATTTCATCGTTAGGATTTTGGGAAATTGCTTTTTTTAGCATTTTAATTTCTTGCTTCGTATTTCCTTCATATTTATAAGCCCTCGCAATGGCATAAAACTCTTTATCTAAAGGCGTGTATTTATAAACAATTGCCGACTCAAATTGTTTTATCGCCTTCACATTATAATGCAAAGCGGAATAACAAATACCTAAATTATAATGATATACCTCGTTTTTATCGTCAAACTCATTAATTAATATGGTGTATTGGTCAATTGCTTTTTCAATGTCTAGCACTTTATAATAGCTATCTGCCAAATTAAAATGAAGTTTAGCATCTTTCTTTCCTAGTTTTAATAATGAGTTATAATCTTTAATTGCTTGATGATAATTCTTGGTGTGATAGCTGTGCAATGCTTTTAACATTAGAAAACGAATGCTGGCAGAATCTACAAAAAGCCCTTTGTTTATATATGGTTTCGCTTCTGAAAATTTTCGTTTCTTCAATTTTAATTTTGCAATTTTATAAGCAGCGTTTATATGATTAGAATCAATTTTATAGGTTTCCTGAAAGAAAGAAACTGCGGTAGAGTCTTTTTGTCGCTCTTTAATTAATCCTCTTTGATATGTGAAATTTGGATTATTAGGATTTTCAATTGAAAGTGATTTAAAAATACTATCTGCTTCAATTAATTTGGCAGTTTTAAATAGTAGTTTCGCATAATTATAAGTCGCTTGAGTAGCTTTTGGATTGGAGAAAACTGCTTTTTTATAGTACTGAATTGCCTTTGGAATATTTCCAATTGCCTCATGACTTTTGGCAAGTTTGTAGTCTATATTTTCATTTTCTGAAAGCTGATTATAATAGTTAATCGCCTTGCTGTAATCACCTAAATTATACAAACTGTCGGCAATTGCCAAAGCTGAAGTAGGGTCACTGGGCAAAGCCGAAGTGTTTTGTGCTTCGGCATTGAATAAAAATAATACTGTAAATAATAAAAATAGTTTATTCTTCAACTTTAAATAATATTGGAAGCGAATATAATACGGCAACTGGTTTTCCATCTTGTTCTCCAGGCTTCATTTTTGGTAATTTTGAAACTACTCTTAAAGCTTCTTTTTCTAAAGATTTGTGTGGTGCTCTTGCTCTAACACCAACAATATTACCTAACTCATCGATTTTAAATTGTACGGATATTCGTTGTTTTCCTTCTAGCCCTAAATCTGCTGCCAACTCTGTATTAAATTCTTTCTGAACAAGTTTCATAATTTTTTCAGACATACATCTTTTAAGCTCCTCGTTGGTAGTTCCTGTACAGTCAGGATAAATTGGCACTCTGTCTATGGTAGCAAAAGGAATTACACTACCTTTTTCATAGTCCTCTATTTCTCTTTTTTCAACAAAACTATCTCCTGAACCAAAAATTAAAGTTAGAAGTTCTTTTTTATCTTTTTCAGATAATTGTTCATTTTCTAAAGCAATTTTTAACTCGGAAATTTTTTCTGAAACTGAGTTTGTTTGCACTGTCTCGGGTTCTTTTACACAAGAAGTGTAGGTTAACATCACTCCAATTATAGGAATTAACAATAAATACTTTAGTTGTCTAATTTTGTAGTCCCGAGCATTCGGGGTTGATTTTTGTAACATAATAATTCGTTTTTTGATTAATGAATGATTGAAAAATGTATTGATGAATGAAATTGATTCTGTTTGAAACATTTGCGAAAGCAATTTGTTGTAGTACGCTTTTTTTCCTTTAACGGAAGCGGCTTTTTCGTCAGCTATATATTCTTGAAGTAAGGTCATTTTATTCTGAAACACATAGACCAACGGATTGAACCAACAAATAATTTTTATCGCTTCAAAAAATAGTAAGTCGAAAGAATGTTTTTCTTCTATATGAGCTTTTTCGTGAAGTAGAATGGTTTCTTTTTGTTCTGCGGAAAGAGATTCTCCTAAAAAAATGGTGTTTAAAAATGAAAAAGAAGCATCTGTTTCTGGCAAACTAACAATTGTTGTTTTATTAATTTTTGTTTTAGTTCCAGTTCGTTTTAATTGATAGATTTTATATAATTTGAATATGAAAAAACTAAAACTTACCAACATTCCTGTTAACCAAATAAGTTGAATTATCATTCCAGTACTTAAAACTGAAGCTCCGAAAACAGTCACTTCATCTAAAATAACTGTAGCCATTTCATTGCCAGAAATTCTTCCTAAAATCACCGCTGGCAATTGAACAACATATTCTGAAGGAATGTTATTCCGAATAAAATCGATTTTTATTAATGGTAAAACAAAACTTAAAATGGGTGTTAGAATTAAATACACTCGGTTCCAATTAAAGTATAATTCCTTTTTCAGAAATAGATCGTACACTACTAAAAACAGTAGTTGGAAAGCGATTATTTGTAAGATATAATGTATCATTCTTTCTCCTTTTTGTTAATCTCTTGCAAAATTGATTCCAACTCAGACACACTAATGTCATTTTTCTTCATAAAAAAGGAAACCATACTTTTAAAAGAACCTTGAAAATATCCGTCTTTCAATTTTTGAATGGAGCTGTTACTGTACGCTTCTTTACTTATTATTGGAAAATAAATATGCCCTCTTCCTTGTTTTCTGTAATTTACAAATCCCTTATTCTCCAAAATCCTAACGATGGTCGAAACCGTGTTATTAGCAGGTTTTGGCTCTGGAAATTCTTCGACCATAGTCGCTACATTTGCTTCTTCCAATTTCCAAAGGATTTGCATAATGTCTTCTTCTGCTTTTGTTAGTTGTTTCAAAATATTTTTGTCTGGTCGAGCGCAGTCGAGACCTTATTATTGATTAATATTTAGAGACCCCTCGACTGCGCTCGGGGAGACATTAGAACTTAATTCGAACCGCAATATAACTAAATATTTAGTTATAACTAATTATCTAGTTATAAAGTTTGTAGAATGTTTTTTATTATGTAACAATAAACAGGTTGGACTTGGTAAACTATTTTTTATATTCGCTATTCAATTTAAAAATCCCGAAAACTCGAGAATACCTTCATAGGTAAATTATGGATTTACTTTTAGTTATATTAGGATTAATTTTATGTATTATTGGTATTATAGGTAGTATTTTACCTGTATTACCCGGACCGCCAATAGGCTGGTTAGGATTACTGCTTTTAGAATTAACTGAGGCTATCCCTAATAATTATTGGTTTCTAGGAATTACTTTTGTCATTGCTTTTGGGATGTTTGTTCTTGATTATATGATGCCTGCTATTTCTACTAAAAAATTTGGAGGAAGTAAAGCTGGAGCATATGGAGCTATTGTTGGTCTAATAATAGGAGTATTTTTCTCTCCTATTCCTTTTGGGTTTTTAATCGGTCCTTTTGTTGGAGCATTTATTGGGGAACTCATTTTTAATAAAACCGAAAGTAAACAAGCATTAAAAGCTGCCTTTGGTTCTTTTCTTGGATTTTTAGCTTCAACCTTTATGAAACTTTTAATTTCCTTTATCTTCTTAGGATTCTTTATTTGGGATGTGATAAGTAATTGGGAAAGGTTTATTCTTTAATAAACTTCTTAGTAATTATTTTACCATTAACAGATAGTTTAATAAAATAAAGTCCCGTTGCTAATTCAGATGCATCAATTTTATTTTTATGGGGAATGTTTTTTAATACAATTCCTTGGAGGTTGATAATTGCTATTTCTTCAATAATTGACCCATTTGCATCAATATTTATTATACTCTTGGTTGGGTTGGGATATATTGTAATCTTATTAATTTTATTGTCGTTAATTGATAAATCTTCAACTACAGTAGTTGTCACGATATTGGTTACAATAGGTGGATTATAGTCAAAATATATATTGGCATTGTTAGACATGGAATCCCCAATGTCAACTGTACTCTTTGGCTTTATTTTGTAAGAGACAAATCCACGAGAATTTTGTTCATCCATATCACTACTTGGTAAATAGATTGCATCAAAGAAAAATGTCACCAGATTTCCATTAATGATTTCTACTCTGTTAGTGTGACTTGAACTTTCTAATTGGAATGTGTTCCAATTTAAATTAATATCTAATTCATTTGTAATACGAACAAACGTTGCATAATAATTTCCTGTATTCTGAAACCGAATTATGTAATGTAAATAATCATCTATTTCCTCTACATATATTTCTTCCCCTTCTAATACTTGAATATCATTAGGATCATAAGATCCGACGACAACTTGATCTAATGAAAAAGTATTATCTTCTTCTGTATTATCTCCAGCAATTGGTGTTACGGTGGATGTAAAAGTTAAAATATCATCAATATTTACTTCAGGAGGAGGAAATACATTAAATACAATTGTAATATCCCTAGTTTCAAAAGGGTTTAAAGCATCATAACTAAAGGTTAATGAATTTGATGTTTGTGTAGAAACTGTTTCAGTTGAACTAATAAAATCTAATTTTTCTTCATCAAACTCAAAGTTTACAGAACCACTTAAAATTGTTGGACCTACATTTTGAAAAACTAATAAATATGACACCTGAAAACCTGGTCTAGCATCCATTAAAGGGTAAATAGTTACATTTAAATCATTATTGCCAGATATAGTTTCTAAACAAAAATCTCCTATTTCTGTAGTTCCAATACCAACAAAATCAAAATCATGAGAAGTAGGGTTTGATGTATAATAATCTAAAAGAGGAGAGTTTAGGCTAACATTATAATACCCTTCATTGGGATATAATTGGTAATGTCCATTACTTAATGAAACCGTAGCGATGGTCTCAAAACCATTATCTGCTAAAACCATCATATTAGGAACCTCTAAATCTAAAGCATCACAACCATTTACGTCAGAGTCTACAGTTATTGTCCCTATTATTTTATTACTTACTAATCCTAAATTTTCATACCAAGCTACATCTATTGCTCCGGGAGAAGAAGTTGCAATTATATCAATTTTCCCATCAGCATTTATATCTACAGCTTCAATATCTCTTATATTAAACAGCTCATTTTGTATTAATTGAGCTGCACTAAAATCACCTAAACCATTTACATTTTCATACCATAAAATATCATCAGTTTCATTAGATTGAGACACAATGTCAATATTCCCATCTCCATTAATGTCAGCAGCCAATACTTTATAACTAGTATTTTCATTAAGCCCTACAACTATGTTAGAAACAAATGTTCCTAATCCATCAATATTTTCATACCATAAAATATTATAATCATTATCTGATGATATAATAATATCAATATCGTTATCATTATCAAAATCTGCGTAATCAACTGAAGTAATGTAATTTATTGAAGAAAAAACATTAGAAGTTCCAAAGGTACCTTGCCCATCTATATTTTCATACCAATATGCATTTCCATTATAATAATCACCTCCTACAATATCCAGATCATTATCTCCATCTATATCACAAACTGTAACTGTAGTTAAATCTTCTGTTTCAGAAATAATATGTTTTGTAAAATCTCCTAGCCCATTATTCTCATACCAAATAAGATTTTGACCCGCTCCTGGAGGGGCAAAAGTTCCACAAACAAGGATTAAGTCAATATCACCATCACCATCAATATCACTAGGATAAACTTCTCGGGGAGATTCAAAATCATCATCAATTATAATTTTCGATTCAAACAACCCTTCACCATTACTATTCTTTTGCCAATATAAGTGTTTTACAAATTGCATAGAAATCGCAATTATATCCATATCTCCATCACCATCTAAATCTTCAGATACTAATGATCTTGAATCTCTGGCATCATCATTAATTATATTTTGAGTTCCAAAAGTGCCAACTCCATCTAAATTCTCAATCCAATAAATATTATCAAAATTAGCTAAATTTTCAGATGTAATCAAATCCATATCACCATCTCCGTCTATATCACTAAAGTTAACCTCACCAATACCTCCAGAACTTCCAGTGACTTCATGTTCCAAAAAACCAATTTGAGCATTACTAATTGTAAAAGCAAATAATGCCACGAGGAGAATGTATAGTTTTTTCATAAGTTAAACTTTGGAAAACCAAATATATAAATAATATTTAGCCATCCCCCGTTTTTTTTAGTTGAACGATAAATTAAGTTGTCCACTATGATGCTCTGTGTGTAGTTCGGTTATTTTCCATCTACTTCTGGTTGGCATCAACAGAATTGATATTACTTTGGATA
>JAKITD010000062.1 GCA_021648265.1 Flavobacteriaceae bacterium
ACCTGATGATTTCATTGAGTTAAATTATTGGTTATCAGTATAATATACAAATAATTAATAACATAAAACAATTAGTTATCAGTTAAATAAGTGATTTAATTATTTTAAAAAGTATGATTCTGCCCTGGGAAGATACTTTCAACTTTATTAACTCCAAGTCTTTCGGTATTTGTAAATCTTGTTTTGGACATCGGTTTTTTATGGTTGCTAACGATTTGAATATGCTTAGTGCTGGGTAAAAATACAATAATTTTCGGGTTTAGCACTTGCTTTATAAACACAAAACTACCTTTGAATTAAGCAATTAGCCAGCATTAAGTATATTTTGTGTTACCACACGTATTTATTGTTTTATAATTTTTTTGATATAATTTCGAGATTCTATTCTTAATTTTAATAAATATACTCCTTGATGTAAATTTTCAATATTTATAGGAATGAGATTATTATTTATTCTATCAATATTATAATAGTTAATCAATTTACCATTTATTTCGTATATAGAAATATTTTTAATCACTGTATTTGAACTAATATAAATAATATTCTTACTAGGATTTGGAAAAACATTAAATATTGTTTGGTTTACATCATCAATATTTAATGTTTGATAATTATAAATTCCAATATCATAGGGTGCAGTTATGATATTACCATCCCAATCTTGAATTGATAGTGGTTCTACTCCTGCTCCAATTGCTAGACTATTTGAACTTGGCATTAATACAAGGTTTTCTACGTCTTCAAATAATGGATCTGCTTGCAAATTATCAAAGCCATCATTGTTGTTTGGTAAATTAGCACTATCAAACTCGGCAACAGTATATGTCGGTCCTGTTTGTTCTTGTCCCGTCATTAAAACTTTTGTTGAAAGGTCAGAATAAATTAAATTATTATAAAATTGTGAATCTTCTAAAGAATTGCCTTTGATTTGTATGGCGATACCTAATGGATTTCCTGGGTAGGTTACCCCATCCTTTCCATTATTATACATAATATTATTTCGAATAATATGTAACCCTATATAACTACCTGAAGAACTAAAGACAATAGCAGCACCATCACTATTAATAAATACATTATTTTCAATGATAGCATTTGACGTTGATTCACTTCCAAAATCATATATTCCGATAGCTTGCCCTGTATTATAAGTTTTTAATGGGGTGTTTTTCATGGAGTCAAAGATATTGTGATGAATATGAATGGTTTCTCCTCCTATTTGTTGTCGTGTAGTTTTATAGAAATAGTTATTCCATACTTCGACATCGCTTGTACCTGAATATAATTCAAATTTTGTTCCATAAGCTAGGTTAGAACCATCTATATAATTATGGTGAAAATTCAAACCAGTATTAATATTTCCTCCTGATACCATAGAACTATGTGCCCAATTGCGAATAGTATTATAGGAAACTGTTGCATTATTATTTATACCTTTCATTGCAAGCCCTTCGTGCGGACCATGTGCTGTTGACGAAGCATCTGCATAATCAAATAAGGCTCTTTTACTATCAATGGTGTTTTTGGTAATGGTATGATTATTACCAGTAATAGATATACCCATGTAGCTTGCTTCTCCAAGATTATTGTTTTTAATGACTACATTTTCAGTTATTGGAAACTGTAATGAAAATTTAGCTCCTCTAATATCCAAATCGCTTACTGTGATATATTTTGATCCTGATCCGAAATAAATAAATGATCGTGTAGTGGAATATTTAATCTCTTTGCCAGTTGGGTTAAATTGAATGTAAAGTAAATCTGCATTAGAATCATGCCAAAACATATATCCTTCTCGGCTAATTAATTCTGCATAACTGGTTGCATCTAATACTTCATTACCATCTACATACATTCTTCTAAGGGGCTGAGAAGCTACTGCTACCAGCGGTGTGGTGTAAACACCATTACCAATAGAAGTCCATACTGGAGTTTGTACCATCGTAAAATCAATTATAGGTCTTGCCCCTGTGCCATAAGCACTAAAGACTATTGGATTACTGGCAGTACCTTGCCTTGAACCTTGAAATGGCATAGTAGCTGTTCCATTCCAATACCCTCCTCGTTTAAACAAGACTCCTTCTCCTGCACTAAAATATTTGTTTGAAAGATTATTTAGTGTTTTCCAAGCCGTTTGTGGTGATAAACCATCTGCATTATCATTTCCGTCAGGATCTATATAATATGACATTATATTAGGTATTTCCCCGCTTGTGTTGTCATCGGGAGAAGCTCCTATGTTTTGGTCAAAAGGTATAGTTTGGCTAATTAATGTTGTGGCGAAACATATTATAAAAAATATAGTTATAGAGTTATTAATAATTTTCATCTTAATTGCTTTTTAATGAATTTAAAAGTACTTATTTTATTTTCAGTTAATTTCAAGAATTCTCATCACCGTTTTTTTTATGTGTGGTAACGTAAGTATATCATCATTTTACTTATTAAATTGATGATATACTCTGTTGTAATTTAGCCAAAAAAAACGACAAAGTCAAGTAAAAATAATAAGTAATCTAAAATAATTTTGTTATTTTAAAACAGGACCAAGTATTTTTGTAATGTTCTTAAGAAATATTTAAAAAAAATCCATTACTAATAATAAGCCGTATCTTTGCAGTTCATTAAAAAAATGGCATTATTTAATTTTAGCCATTTATACCAAATAACTATATGTCATTTAATTCTTTGGGCTTATCAAAAGCCTTATTAAAAGCCGTTGAAAAACAAGGCTATACTTCACCATCACCCATTCAACAAAAAGCAATTCCTTTAATTTTAGAACGAAAAGATGTCTTGGCATCTGCACAAACTGGAACAGGAAAAACAGCAGGTTTTACCTTGCCAATGCTTCAAATATTATCGCAAGGACAATCGTTAAGAAAACGTCCAATTCGTGCTTTGGTATTGACTCCCACCCGTGAGTTAGCTGCACAAGTACACGCTAATGTAAAATCTTATAGTGAGTTTTTAGACATTCGATCTACGGTGATTTTTGGAGGTGTAAACCAAAGACCACAAGTAGCTACGATCCGTAATGGGGTAGATGTTCTTGTTGCAACTCCAGGTCGTTTATTAGATTTACAAAACCAAGGATTATTATCGCTTTCAAATATTGAAATTTTAGTATTAGATGAAGCCGACCGTATGCTTGATATGGGCTTTCTTAGAGATATTAAAAAAATCATATCCTCATTACCTAGAAAAAGACAGACCTTATTATTTTCAGCTACTTTTTCTAAAGAAATTAAAAAATTAGCAAACGACTTTTTACATCATCCTGTTTTGGTGGAAGCAACTCCAGAAAATACAACCGTAGATGCGATAGAGCAAAAAGTATATAGGGTTGCAAAAGATAAAAAAACGGGGTTAATTATTAAATTAATTTCTGAAGGAGATTGGAAACAAGTGTTGGTGTTTGCAAGAACAAAACACGGAGCAAATCGTCTTTGTGAAAAAATGATTAGCGCAGGGATTTCTGCTGCTGCTATTCATGGAAATAAATCACAAGGAGCTCGTACCAAAGCATTGGCAGGGTTTAAAAAGAATTCGATACGTGTTTTAGTCGCTACCGATATTGCTGCTAGAGGATTGGATATTCCATTATTACCTCACGTTATTAATTTTGAATTGCCTAATATTTCTGAAGATTACGTTCATAGAATTGGTAGAACAGGAAGGGCAGGAGCAAGTGGAGAGGCATTATCTTTAGTAAGTGCTGACGAAACTACCTACTTAAGAGATATTCAGAAATTAGTAGGAATGAAAATTCCTGTTGAAATAGTAGAGGGTTTTGAACCAGATCCGAATGCTTCGACAGAACCTATAAAGCAAGGAAAAGGTGGAGGAAGGAATCATAATAATAATTCAAGAAGATCCAATTCACCAAGAAATAATTCTGATAAAAGTAATTCTTCTAGACGACCAAAACGGAATAGAAATAGACGTTCTAATTAATTGTTGAAATTATTTTTTACCAAGTTCCAGCAGGAGAAAATAAAAAATCTGTAGGGTTATCAATATCATATAGGTATTGATGTCCCTTAGTATTATTTAAGCAGAAAGGCTCCATTAATTTCAACATATTCATATAGTTATTTAAAGTTAAAGCACAATGAAATGTTTTGTTGTCGCTGCTTAATATTCCTTCATCTGTTTTAAAAATACCTAGAATTAGATTGCAATTTCGAGATTCTATAAAATCTATTTTAGATAAATCTAATCGTTGCTTTCTTTCTATAATTGTATGTAGGATCAAGTCTCTAAAATTTACAGCTTCCTCTTTATCAAAGCTGTAAAGTCGAACTACATTTTCTCCGTATTCGTTGATATTGTCTATGTAATCTAATTTCATTTATTTTTATACATTGTTCTCTGCTGGCTATTCTATTTTTGTTAATTCATAATTTGTACTTCTTCCACCAGCATTCTCTTTTTGCATTATTCCCTTTTCTATTAAACATTGAATATCACGTAGTGCTGTATCTTGTGAGCATTTGTTGATTTTCGCCCATTTTGAAGTCGTTAATTTTCCAGTAAAACCATCCAATAATTTATTAAGCATTCTTTTTTGTCTTTCGTTTTGTATTTCGGTTGCGTATGCATTCCAAAATTTATGTTTATATAATACTTTATTTAGTACAGTTTCAGATGATTTTATAGAATTCAATAGGCAATTTAAAAACCAAACTAACCAAGTAGTAACATTTAAACTACTT
This sequence comes from Flavobacteriaceae bacterium, assembly GCA_021648265.1. Lineage (GTDB taxonomy): Bacteria > Bacteroidota > Bacteroidia > Flavobacteriales > Flavobacteriaceae > Marifrigoribacter. The sequence goes on from JAKITD010000062.1 coordinate 4,722, forward strand.
TGTTGTGATTTCTCTAAGATTTCGTAATACGCTTTTCTTTCTAATCTTATTTGTGAAGACATACTGTAATATCTCTGTGGAGTTCCGTCTGCCCTTGCTAAAAGCATATCTGTTATTGCTCTTGAAATTCTTCCATTACCATCTTCAAAAGGGTGAATTGTTATAAACCAAAGATGTGCTATTCCTGCTTTAATTACAGGTTCAATTTTTTCGTTTGAATTTATCCAATTCAAGAATAACTTCATTTCCTTTTCTATCAATTCAGAATTGGGTGCTTCAAAATGCACTTTTTCTTTTCCTATTGCTCCTGATACAACTTGCATTGGTCCAGTTGCGTCAGTTCTCCAGTTTCCAACTTTTATCTTATACATTCCACTTCTTCCTGTTGGAAATAATGAAAAGTGCCAATCTAATAATCTTTCTTTTGATAATTTAGTATTGAATTTCTGTGTTGCATCAATTAGCATATCAACTACTCCGTTTACATTTCTTTCGGAATAAACAGAATTTTCAATTTGTATTCCCAACCTTTTTGCTAATGAGGAACGAACCTGTTCTGCATTTAATATTTCTCCTTCAATTTCTGTAGATTTTATTACGTCAAGAGTCAAGGTTTCAAGTACGGCTTCATTTCTTAAATGAAATCCTAATGCTTCCATTTTTCCTACAATTTTCCCTTGCAAGTTTCTTACTTCACTTAATAAACCAATTAATGATTTATAATCCCATTCAAAATTCGGCCAATTTTCTTTTTGATGTATGTAGGGTTTAAACATTATTCTCCGCTTTATATGCGACAAATATATAGTTTATTCTCCGCATTTAAAAATATTCTCACTATTATTTGCGGTGATTAATGGTTTTATTCTCCGCATTTTTTGGTTTTGGGCTTGCAGAGAACGTCTAGGCTATGGTTAGTACGGGATTTCGAAGGACTGAACTTTCGATTAAGCACTTAGCCAAATTTTTAATTTTTTTCATTTCAAATAGACACGCAAAATTGAAAATTTTGCGGACTTTATTCAAGGCACTTTACTTTGGGTTAAGCACCAAAACCCGTATTAACTATAGCCATTGTTGTGTGTAGTGCTTTCTTAAATTTGGTTTTCCGACACATATTTAATCCGTCATATTCTTTCCCGTATAGTATTAATCAACTCCGATAATCTTCCATTTTTCGTGTTATCCATTCTTTTTTTTCTAATTCGTTAATTTGAATTTAGTCTGTTCTTTCTATCATAAAGGAGAATCAATTGATTTTTCCATTACGATATAGAAGCGTAAGGCGATGGCTTGTTGTTGTTTTTTAATATTCTCAATATTCGTATTCTATTATAACGTTGAAGAAAAATCGGATATATATTAATGTACAGGTTCATAATCGGTAAAATAGTAACATCTAATACCGTCAATCTTAAATTACTATCAAGTAAAAACCTAATTGCAACAAATATAACAGCACCGATAATATGTCTCCATTCGTAATTTCTTGTTTTTAGTTCATAACGGTATAGTTCTTCAAATCTGTTACCTTTGGTCAGGTCGATATGTTTGATTTGCCTCTTTCGACTTACTAAATCTCCTGAGGTTGGTAAATACTTTTTAAAGATTTTAATGCCTATCAAATCATAAATCGTCCTATCACGATAGTATTCAAATTTTTTTGGTTTGAAGTATTTTTGAAAAATTGAACTTGATTCTCGCATTTTTTTTACATTACACACAACATGTATATAAACACAGATATGTGTTTATATACATAATAATTATTTTAAATGTTTCGTAATCTTAGAACTCAAGGGTTTGGTAATAGAATAATAATAATCAATAAACTTGCCATTGGGTCCAATTAGATATTTTTGAAAATTCCATTTTACCGTTGTACTCGATTTTCCGTTTTTAGATGTATCGGTTAACCATTTATATAATGGGTGTTGATTTTCTCCTTTTACTTCAACCTTTTCAGTCATTATAAAGGCAACTCCATAATTGGATTGACAAAAAGTTTGAATTTCTTCTGAATTTCCAGGCTCTTGACTTCCAAACTGATTACAAGGGACACCAATCACCATAAGCTTGTCTTTATATTGGTCGTAGAGTTTTTGTAATCCTTCATATTGCCCAGTAAAACCACATTCTGAGGCTACGTTTACAAATAAAATATATTGGTCTTTATAAACTAATAAATCAAGCGGTTCGCCAGATAATTTATTAATTTGAATATCGTAAATAGATTCTGATGGGGTATTTTGTGACATAGAATTTGTTGTTATAGTTAGTAGTAAGTAGCATAAAATTAGTGGTTTCATGATTTATAATTTTTCCTGAATAATACGTTCCACCACTTCAGGATTCAATAAAGTAGAAGTGTCGCCTAAATTACTGGTATCTCCACAAGCAATTTTACGTAAAATACGACGCATTATTTTTCCACTTCTGGTTTTGGGCAAGCCTTCTGTAAACTGAATTTTATTCAATTTAGCAATCGGTCCAATATGCTCAGTAATGATTTGATTGATTTCTTTCCGAAGATTATCATGATCCCTAGTATTTCCTGTTTCCTTTAAAATTACATAACCGTATAAGGCATTTCCTTTAATATCGTGCGGAAATCCTACGATGGCAGATTCGGCTACTGCTGGATGTTCGTTGATGGCATCTTCAATAGGAGCAGTTCCTAAATTATGTCCCGAAACTATAATTACATCGTCCACTCTTCCTGTAATTCGGTAATAACCTGTCGCATCTCGTAAGGCACCATCTCCCGTAAAATAATTGTCTTTGTAGTCAGTGAAATAGGTTTCTTTATAACGTTGGTGATCGCCCCAAATAGTTCTGGCAATCGATGGCCATGGAAATTTAATACAGAGCCTTCCTTCAACCTGATTTCCTTTTAATTCATTTCCAGCTTCATCCATAATTGTTGGTTGAATTCCAATAAAAGGAAGTGTCGCATAGGTCGGAATTGTAGGTGTTACATACGGAATAGGTGAGATCATAATCCCGCCAGTTTCCGTTTGCCACCAAGTATCAATTACAGGGCTTTTTCGTTTTCCGATATTATCGTTGTACCAATGCCAAGCTTCTTCGTTGATGGGTTCGCCCACCGATCCGATTACTTTCAATGAGGATAAATCGTATTTTTCAACAAAGTCTAACTTCTCTTTTGCCAAGGCTCTAATTGCTGTTGGTGCGGTGTAAAACTGATTAATTTTATGTTTCTGAATAATTTCCCAAAACCTTCCGTAGTCAGGATAACTCGGCACTCCTTCAAACATCACCGTTGTCGCTCCGTTCGCCAAAGGACCATAAACAATATAACTATGACCCGTAATCCAACCAATATCTGCGGTACACCAATACACGTCGTTTTCCTTGTATTGAAACATATTTTTAAAGGTATAAGCCGTATAAACCATATAGCCAGCGGTTGTATGAACCATCCCTTTTGGCTTTCCCGTAGAACCTGAAGTGTATAAAATAAATAAAGGGTCTTCGGCATCCATTAATTCAGGCGTGCATTCTGAAGATGAGTTGTCTAACAAGGATTGAAGCCATTTATCACGACCTGTTTTCATATTTATTTCTGAATGAATTCGTTTGATAACCAAAACCGAATTTACACCAGGACAATCTTCCAAAGCTTCATCAACAATACTTTTTAAATCGATGGTTTTTGCTCCTCGGAAAGAACCATCTGAAGTAATGACCATTTTGCAATCACTATCGTTAATTCTTGTTGATAATGCAGTAGATGAAAAACCAGCAAAAACTACCGAATGAATCGCTCCAATACGAGCACAAGCCAATACTGAAACTGCCAATTCAGGAATCATAGGAAGGTAAATACAAACACGATCACCTTTTTTAATTCCTTCGTCTTTTAGCACATTTGCAAACCGATTTACTTTTTTATAAAGTTCATTATACGATATATGTTGTGCTTCTTCATCTGGATTATTGGGTTCAAATAAAATAGCCGTTTTATCTCCTTTGGTTACCAAATGCCTGTCGATACAGTTTTCAGTAATATTTAGTTGAGCACCTTCAAACCATTTGATTTCAGGTTTTTGAAAATCCCAAGACAGTACTTTATTCCAACGTTTTCGCCATAAAAAATGTTCTTCGGCAATTTCTTCCCAAAAAATTTCAGGCTCTCTAACCGATTTACGATATACCTTAAAATATTCCTCTAGATGTTTGATATGGTAATTACTCATATAATTTTTTTTAGCACTAAAAATTACCAGTGATTGTAAGTGAAGGTCCTTGAAAAATGACATCAACACTTCCAGTCCAGTTTGTGTCGTCAAATTCTGCTCCAATATTAATATACCGATAATTAAGGGATGCTCCAAAATGGTCAAAGAACTGGTAGCTAATTCCGGGAGTAAGGTTCCATAAATTTCCAGAAAATTTATTAATAGAAATTGCAAAAACATCTACTCTAGCTGTAAGTGCTAATTTTGAAGTAGGTGTGTAAAAATACCATAATCCTAAGTTAGGTAGCGGAATAGTTATTGATTTTCTGCTTTTTTCAAATCCAATACTCACATCATTTACAAAAAAATCGCCTTCTACAAAAGTTCGAACATTCATAAAGTGAAAACCTAAACCACCTCCAAACTCATGTTTTTTACCATGTGTAAATATTCTTCCTATATACACTCTGTAAATGTTAAAGTTTAAACCAGCTTTTACATTACTACCTTCTTTTAACACAAAGTCTTCCCATTGTAAATCTTTATCTAATATTCTGCTACCTCTATTTCTTAGACCAAAATATTCTGCAGAAAGTTTCCACTTTTTAGAAAAGCGCCAGTCAAAGCCTCCAAAAAAAGTTGCTTCAGCATTGTCAAACCCTAAATTTTTTCCAAATTCAATTTCATTGTTAGGTGAAGATCCATCAACTCCAATTTGCAAATCTTTTGTGGGAAAAAATATTCCAGCACCAAATTGATATTTAGCCGTTAATATTGGGTTTTTTTTTGGTTCATCTGTTTGTTCCTGAGAAAAAGAAACAGCGGTGAATAGTAAGAATAATAATAGAATAAAAGTAGTTTTTTTTTTCATAAGATGATGTATTTAAAATTGATTGTTTAAAAGGTTTAGCTTATTATGACCAAAAGTAATGTTTTCGATGTGTATATACTCACTACGCATAGTTTTTCGGTTTTTATACTTATTCTTTTTTCCTTTCTCTGCGTTAAAATTTTAAACCGTAACTAAGACTATGCTTGATCTCGATGCCTCGGGATTGTCTTGATAAAGAAAAAAATAACAATGTCTGATATTCCCGAAAACCTAAATGTAATGAGGATATTCTACAATTCAAGTTTTTTTATAATAATTCTGCAATAAGAAAAGGTAATAAACAAATAATGATTCTCAATAATTATTGAGCTTCTTTCATCCTTAAAAATAGTACCTTTGTGTTCAGAAATTTAAAGAAAATTATTATGTCAGATACAGTAGAAAAAATAAAATGTTTGATCGTAGGTTCAGGACCTGCAGGTTATACAGCTGCGATTTACGCTTCTAGAGCAGAATTACATCCTATAATGTACACGGGAATGCAAATGGGTGGTCAGTTAACTACGACTACCGAAGTGGATAACTATCCTGGTTACCCTAATGGAACAGACGGAACAGCAATGATGGAAGATTTTAAAAATCAAGCAGAACGTTTTGGAACAGAAGTGCGTTTTGGAATGGTAACTGCTGTTGAATTAAGTAAAGAAGCAGGAGGGATTCATAAAATAACGGTAGATGGTTCAAAACAAATTGAAGCAGAAACAGTAATTATTTCAACTGGAGCAACAGCCAAATATTTAGGACTGGAAAGTGAGCAACGCCTTATTGGTGGTGGAGTTTCGGCTTGTGCTACTTGTGATGGTTTCTTTTACAAAGGTCAAGATGTGGTTGTGGTAGGTGCTGGAGATACTGCTGCTGAAGAAGCAACATATTTAGCTAATATTTGTAAAACCGTTACTATTTTGGTTCGTAAAGATTATATGCGTGCTTCCAAAGCGATGCAAGCTAGAGTAAATAAAACAGAGAATATATCGGTAATATATAATACTGAATTAGACGAAGTACTAGGAGAAAGTGTTGTAGAAGGAGTTCGTGTAATAAACAATCAGACGAAAGAAAAACAAGTAATTGATGTTACTGGAGTTTTTATTGCCATCGGACATACACCAAACACAGAATTATTTAAAGATGTGTTGGATATGGATGAGGTTGGATATTTAATTACGAAAGGAAAATCTACTAAAACAAACTTGCCAGGGGTTTTTGCTTGTGGCGATGTACAGGATAAAGAATACCGTCAAGCTGTTACTGCAGCAGGAACTGGTTGTATGGCAGCTTTGGATTCTGAACGTTATTTGGGTGCTTTGGAGTAAGGATAACTTTCAGATAAAATTTTATAAACCTACTAGGTTTCCAAAACCTAGTAGGTTTTTTTATGCCTAAATATGATATTAAAACTAAGCTTCAACCGAAATAAATTCGAATTTACCACCATCAAATAAACCTTTATCGCTTAATTTTAGAGAAGGAATTACCAACAAAGCCATAAACGAAAGTGTCATATAAGGAGCGCGTAAAGTAGCTCCCATTTGTTTTGCCATTTGATCTAATTCTGCATATTGCTTTCCGATAGTCATTCCATTTTTGTCGCTCATAATCCCTGCTACGGGAAGAGAAACTACTTTTTCTTCGGAATTAGATACTGCACAAATTCCGCCTTTATTTTCCACCAATAAATTCACCGCTTTGCAAATCGCTTCGTCAGAAACTCCCACCGCAATAATATTATGTGAATCGTGACCTACGGAAGAGGCAATGGCACCTTCTTTTAATCCGAAGTTTTTAATAAATGCAATCGCAGGTTTTTGATCCCGATAGCGATTGACCACTGTCATTTTTAAATTATCGGTTTTTAAATTTGAAACTAGATTCCCGTTTTCAATTAAACTGTCTTCAATGAGTTCGTTGGTGACTAATTCACCTTCTAAAGCTTCAATAACTCTAATCTTTTTTGAAGTGGAAGGAAGTTTAAAATCTGCTACTTCCTTTTTATTACAATTGAAATTATTTAGGACTTCAAAATCGACGTGTTTTATTTTTGAAACACCATTTTTATAAACAGTTTCTCCATTAATATAGGTTTCGAGAGCATTAAAATTCACTAAATCTTCCACCACAATAAAATCGGCATTATCTCCTTTTTGAAGCAATCCAACATCTAAGTTGTAATGTTTCACAGGATTGATACAAGCTACTTGTAAAATTTGAAAAATATCGTTTCCTTTTTCAACCGCTCTAGCACATAATTTATTAATATGACTAACAATTAAATCGTCAGGATGCTTATCATCACTACAAAACATAATATTTTCAAAATGTTCTGGAAGTAACGGAATCAAGGCTTCAAAATTCTTTGCTGCCGAGCCTTCGCGAATTAATACTTTCATTCCTTTTTGAAGTTTTTCTAATCCTTCTTCATAAGTAAAACACTCGTGATCGCTACTAATTCCTGCATTGATATACGTTGAAATATCATCGCCTCGTAGTCCCGGAGCGTGACCATCAACAGGTTTGTTAAAATGTTTTGCCCAAGCAATTTTTTTCAACACTTCCTCATCATTGAATAAAACACCTGGATAATTCATCATTTCTGCCAAGTATTTTATTTCGGGTTTCTGAAGTAAATATTTAATTCCTTCAGAATCTATCACCGCACCAGCCGATTCAAAATTTGTAGCAGGAACACAAGATGGTGCTCCAAAATTAAATTTAAAAGGGACTTTATTTCCGTTGTCAATCATAAATTCAACGCCTTCAATTCCCAACACATTGGCAATTTCGTGAGGATCGGAAACCGTTGCAACAGTTCCGTGAGTGACTGCTAGTTTTGCAAATTCCGAAGGTACCAACATAGAACTTTCGATATGAATATGAGCATCTACAAAACCGGGTAAAATATAAGTTTCTACTTTGTGATTTTTTTCGACAACGGATTTGATTTTTCCGTTTTCAACAGTAACTTCTCCTTTGTAAATTCTTCTGTTTTGGATATCGACAATCTGACCTTGAATTTTCATAATTGTATAATTTATGTCTGTTCAATAGCACTTCGGCACTTCTCCCGAATAGTCAGGACGCTCAGTAATCCCATTCAAACAGACAATTTATTTGCGTTACAAATTTCGTGGTTTTAATTCTAATTCTGAAAGAATACTCTTATTGATTTGTAACTATGCTTTGTAAAGCACCCAGTTTTTAATAATTTCAAAACCTAAAGGAGTTAATATACTTTCTGGATGAAATTGTAGTCCTCGAATATCTAATGTTTTATGCCGAAACGCCATGTTTATTTGGTGATTATCTGTTGCAATCGATTCTAAAATTTCGGGTAAGTTTTTAGCAACTGCCCAACTGTGGTATCTTCCTACTTTAATGGTGGAAGGGCAGCCCTTAAAAATATAGTCTTTTTTTATTGAGATTTTGGTGCTTATTCCGTGATAAACTTCGGGGAGATTTTCTAATTGCCCACCAAAACATTCTGCAATGGCTTGATGTCCTAAACAGATTCCGAGAATAGGAATTTTACCAGCAAAAGTAGTTATTACTTCTTTAGTTAATCCTGCTTCCGAAGGGATTCCAGGGCCTGGGGAGATTGCAATTTTATCAAATACTTTTAAGTCTTCTATATAAAATTGGTCGTTTCGAAGAATGGTAACTTCGGTTTCTAAATCCTCTAAAATATGTACTAAGTTATAAGTAAACGAGTCGTAATTATCAATAACTACTATTTTTAAAGGTTTCATTTTTATCTTGCTCTTGGGCTTGCAATTTACAATTTTTCAATCATTGAACGGCATCTGGTTTTATATATGATTTATTTTGCTTCGTGATGATCGAAGCTTAACACATTTTTCATTTTCCATTCTCCTTCAATGAGTAACCAAGTCGTAGAAAACTTTGCGATTCCTGTTTGGTATAATTCTTTGTTGGGTTCTTTTATCCAAAATTCGTGCGTTCCGTTTTGGATGGCTCCGTAAAGTATTCCTTGATTGTAAAGAGGAGAAACTTGTAAGGAGTCTTCTACTAATTTACGAATAGGTTTTTGAGAATTGTTGGAGCAAATATTGTTTTTCATGCTCACCATAAATGCTTCTTTTTCTTGAAATCCTCCTACATCATGGTAGAATTCAAATTCTGAATGAAGTGTTTTTTCTAAATCTTTAAGATTGCATTTATTGAATCCTTCTTCAAAAACAATACTGTCCATTTTTTTAAGCTGAAGGAATAATATATTGTCTTCGCTAACTTGTGCTGAAATAGATGAAATACTTAAAGCTAAAATTTCGAAGAAAATAAATATTAATTTTTTCATTTTTAATGAATTTTAAAAGACCTATTAGGTTTTAAAAACCTAGTAGGTCTAGCTTTATATTATGGGTTTCGTTTAAATTACATCTTACGAATACTTCCCGAATGTCCGTCTTTTTTGGTTACTGAAACAGGATCACCATAATATTTTACATCACCACCACTGGAAGCTTTTGCATTAAGTTTGTCCTTTACATTTACAGATATACTGGCACCGCTCGAAGCTTTTGCACTGCAAGTGACTACTTGTAATTTTTTAGCATTTAAATCACTTCCACTTGAAGCACTAGCATCTAAATAATTCGCTTTTCCTGAAACGTTTAAATCTGCACCACTACTGGATTCTGCCGTAATATTTTTTGAAAAAACTTCTACTTCCAAATCGGAGCCACTACTGGCATTTAATGATAAGTTTTCGCTACGAATTACCGAATTACCGATAACATCTGCTCCACTTGAAGCTTCAATACTTGTTAATGAAACATAGGTTACATGAACTTTTTTTGCTTTTGCCCAACCTATATTTTGGGAAGTACGAATGGTTAGCTTTCCGTTTGAAATATTGGTTTCGATGATGTCTTGCAGGTTTTCGTCTGCTTCTACTACTATTTTGTTTTCGGTTCCTTTTGTTAAATATACATCGATTCCGCTAGACCCTCGAACTTTATCAAAGTCGGCTGTAACGTTTCTTTCTTCGGTGACTACGTTTCCATTTCCTTTTGTTTGTCCAAACTGACACGATACTAAACTTGTTACTAGGAATAATACTAAGATAATTTTGATTGAGTTCATAGTGTTTTGATTTTTGGTTTTTATCGGTCATTTCGATACGATTGCTAAAAAAAGCAATCACTCAATGACCTTTATAATTTGTTTATTTATTACTTAATTTTAACTGTGGACTGCCACTGCAGACAGCCAACTAATTAATAATCTCCTACTTTTACTTTTATATTTTCGTTGGGTTCTTTAATATTTATATTCACGCCACCTTTAATTAATAATAATGTGGTTTTCTTCTTCAATTTCAACTTCAGGAGAATTGTTAAATGTACTGTCCAATTCTCTTTCCCAATCTTCTGTTTCAGAAGAATATGTTTGCTTGTTTTGAGTGGTTGTACAATCCAAGCAAAGGGTTTTGTCTCTCTGAATTAATAAATATTTTTCTTCATCACCATTTCTTAAAATATCTTTATAACGAGAACGGTTGCTATGAAAAGAATAAGTATTATGGTCAGCAAATAATACCGTTCCGATAGGTAAATAAAGTATTGTTTTTACTTCTTGGTCGTGGTATTTATTTTCAATATCGGTAGTAAAAAAACTGTTTAAAGATAAGGTATTGTTATTGAAATTATAGTCGTAATTAATTGCTTCTGCTCTTAATTTCGCATTGTTAAAGGAGTTTCCTTCAGCATTTTTTTCAATAATGATTTTAGCAACAGAATCTGCTGTTGATCTTACAATTAATCGAATGTTGTTTGAATAGATAATTCGGTTTCCGTTTTCATCTGTTTTTAATTCAAAAGAACTGCTTCTTTTTGAATTGTATCCATAACGATTGTTATCTATCATTTTTAATTGAATTGTATCATTTACTTTAATTGGAATTACTTTTTCTGTAATAAAATCACCGTCATAGGCTTGTTCTGTTAATTGTCGCAATCCTAAAATTGCGAGTCCGATAATTGAAAATATCCAAATTATAAATAGGATGATTTTTGCGGTAGTTCCAATAGATTTTAAATTAGAAACCAACAGTTTTAAACCTAAAATAAAGAGCACAAAAAATGGTATTCCAACTACAAAAAACACTAATAATGATATGAGCCAGAAGGGTGTGTTCCCTACATTTATTATAGTTAAATAATCGAAAACTTCTGTGTTACCCCAAACCATTCCGAAGGTTCCTGTAGTAAATAGTCCAACTATTAAACTAATTAATGTTGAAAGAGCGATGATAATTAGAAGGATTCCGAAGAATTTTCCGAAGACCATAAAAATGCCTTTAACTATTTTTACGAGGGTTGCAAAAAAGCCAGAGGCTCCTTTTTTAGCACTTTCCATATGCTTGTCGTAGTCAACATCTTTTATTTTTTCGGAAGCTTTATCAAATTCTTCTTTAATTTTTTTTTCGATGTTGGAAATATTTACGGGTTCTCTTGACATTTTCAGCTTATCAGCTGTCGTAATTGCTTCGGGAACTAATATCCATAATAATATGTAAATTAATAAGGGACTTCCAAAACCTAGAAATATTAAGGCAATCCATCCTAAGCGAATCCAAAGCGGATCTACACTTAGGTAATGACCTAGTCCTGAAGAGACTCCTGCTACAAATTGATTGTCCATATCTCGGAACAATTGTTTGTGATTTGTTTTGTTTCTTGATTGTTTTTTCTGAGTAGGAGGTACGTCATCAAAAATTTCTTCATCAATAATGTAGTCCTCTGGTTGTCCCATTACTGCAATCATTTCGTCAAGTTCTTTATTGGTAATAACTTGTGATGATTTTCCTATTTTTTCAGAAAAGAGTTCAGCAATACGAGCCTCAATATCTTTGATGATCTCGTCTTGTCCAGTTGGATCTGAAAAAGAGCGTCTTATTGCATCAAGGTATCGTGTAAGTTTTGCAAAAGCATCTTCGTCTATATGAAAAAATGTACCTGCTAAATTTATGTTTACTGTCTTGTTCATTTTGTTGGTTTTTCTCGTGTTACTTTTTTAACTGCTTGTTGTAATTCGCTCCA